>CAMCME010000020.1 GCA_945875925.1 Rickettsia typhi
TCTTTGCCTTCCTTAACCCGATTAACAACTCTGATTCTTAAATCTCTACTGTAAGCTCTTGGCATGATTTGCTCCGAAAAATACAATCAAAGTTTGTCTGAAATAAATATTAAGAGATTGTTTATTTGGTATAGATTTAAGATTAAGAGCTAACCCACGCAATTTTACCTACAGAATCACTACTTTTTTTTGCTCAAAATGTTGATAAAGATTGTGAATAATTTCTACATTTAAAACTGTATCTTGGGCGAAAATTTGGCATTGTGAAAGCCCGTCAGAAGCTAGAATAATTTCTTTTAAAGTTTCGTTTTCGAGCTGCTCTTCGCCCAAAATTATCAAGGCTTCGCGATTATTGCCGCACAAATAACTAACGCCTTTGCCCAAATTATGAAGTTGGCGATATTTGTAATTCAAGCCATAGCCATAAAAAAGGGCAATTTCGGCAAAAATTTCTTCTTTGCTTGCTACAATTTGATTCATCAATTTGCGGTTAATTGCCGATTCGCTAACGGTCATAACTTTAAAACCCGCATCAACCAATTTATATTTTTCGCAAGCGCGGCGAACCCTTTCAATAGTAATTTCGCTAATTACTGGCGGTTTGTTTTCGTCACCTCTTTTTTGCATTAAATCGGCAACGAATTTATAGGCTTGAAGCGATTTTTTTTGGTTAATTTTTTCGGGCAATTGCACCAAAATAAATTTGCGCCCGCCAGCTTCTTTTTCTTCATTTGTCAAAAATCCATCTTTAGATTTTTTGTCAATTTCTTCTTGATTTAGTTCCATCACCGCTTGCGCCGTGGTGCCAGAACCAGCGAAGAAATCGAGGATTATGTCGTTTGGTTTGGTTGAAGATTTAATCAAGTTTTTAATCAAGTTAACTGGCTTTGGAAAGTCAAAAATATCTCTATTTTGAAAAAGGTTGAAAATTTCACCTTCGCTTTCTTGATTATCGCCCCAACCTTCAGTTAAAAGATCTGTGATAGATTTAGCTTTTTTTAACTCTTCTTCAGAAACTTCCCGCCTTAAGCCGTTATTCTTTGTGATAAATAGCAAACCTTCTTCAATAAATTTATTAATATTTTCTTGATTAACCGAGAATCTAGCAACAACCTCAACATCATTTTTAGTTAATCCATTCTCGACTAGGATATCGTTTTTATACTCAATATCCATTGTTTTAATCTTATACTTGCCAGCTTTTATAACTCCGTCATTCAAGCTTTTAACTTTTACGCCAGTTTTAAATTTTCTAACCGAGTAATTATTTGAAACGTTGACTACTTTTTTTGTAACATCGCTCACGTTATCTATAGAAAGCCTATCGAGCGAATCTGAATCTTTTGAATAAATTAAAACATATTCCATAACGTTTGCGATATGAGACGCTAGAAATGATGGTTGTTTTTTACGCTTCCATTTTAAGCATCCAACAAAATCCTCCTCCCCAAAAACCTCATTCATCAAATGGCGCAAGTGGTGAACTTCGTTGTCGTCAATTGAAATAAAAATCACGCCATCTTCGCGCAAAAGTTCGCGCGCCAAAACCAGCCTTGGATAAATAAAAGAAAGCCAAACTGAATGTTTTCTGCCTGCGGTTTCTAAATAGTCGGTTTGCAAATCGCCGTCATCGTCAATTTGCCCCGAATTTAGCAAATATTCTTTTTCACTTTCAGCAAAATTGTCGGGATAAATAAAATCGTTTTGAGTGTTGTAAGGCGGGTCGATATAAATGCATTTAACCTTGCCTTTGTAAGACGAAAGCAAAAGTTTTAAAACGTGAAGATTATCGCCTTCGATAATTAAATTTTCGGTTTTATCAAAATTTTTACTGCGTTTTTCATCAAATTTTAAAGCCAATTTGGTTTCGCTTTTTTTAAAAGCCATTCCTTTGGCTTTTTGCTTGCCCGCCCACGAAAAAGCAAAAGGTTCTTGCTTTTCTTGCGTGTAATTTTGCACAAAGTTTTCAAGCTCGTCTTTGATTAAATTGCCGTTTTTATCAAACAAATTAGGCAAAAGTTTTTTTAGCTCTTCGAGCTTTGTTTGATGCAGATTTGGCAAGCCTTCGGCGAATTTTATTGTTTGGTTCATTATTTCCAATTTTTTGAATTAACGGTTGCATAAGAATTGTTTTTTAACGCGAGCAATTCGCTGGAATTGTCGATGTTTTTGGTTTCAACATCAAAACCAAGGGCGCGAAAATGTTCAATTGCGCAGCGGATTTTAAATTCTTCTTCTTTACTTTTTAGTTGGTCGCTTGATCGATCTTTAACCTCAAAAACCATGTAAAGTTTTTCTTCATTTTCAATCACCACCGCAAAATCGGGATAATATTTGCCAATTGGCGTGGTGATGTGAAATTTTTGCTCGCCGCCTTTGGGCAGTTTCATGAAGAGTTTGACTTTATCCATTTTATCGACCGCGTTGATAAAATTTTCTTCGGGCGTTGAGTCAAATTCGACCAAATCGTAAAGCGATTTTTCGGCGGCTTGAGTTTTGGAGGTGGTTGTTTTTTCTTCGTCAAAAAAAGCGTGATTTTGCCATTTATCTTTGGTTGGCTGATATTCAATTTTGGCAATTGCCATTATCGCATCATTGATGGCTTTTTTAATTTCTAAAATTGCTCTTAAAGCCCAAATGTCTGGGTTTTTTATCATTATGTTTTCGTCGCAACTTTGCAGAATTTTGTTTGCTTCCCATTTTGTTAGCCAAGTTTCTTCGCAAATTTTTTGAATTATTTCTGATTTGTTAAATTGGTTTTGCAGGCTTGAACCAAATTTTGCATCTTCAATTTCGGCTTCGTAGGCGTTTTTAAAGCCAGCTTTTTCAATGAAGATTTTATTTTCTTTAATGTCGCCTTCAAAGGCTTTGATTGCTTCAATAATGTTTTCGTAGAGTTTTTCTTTTTGATTAAAGTGAATTAAATATTTCGATTTTTGCGAAATTTTTGCCCATAAAATTTTTGCCTCATCAAGTTTATTTTGGCGAATTTTTGGATGTTTGGTTGCGCTTATTCGTTCTTGCGCGTTGCTTGGATTTGGAACTTCGTAGCCGTCTTTTCTGGCGTCGTTTTGATAATTTTTGACAAAATCATTCCAATTTTCCGAGGCGATAACGGTTAAAAGATTAATAATTTCGTCTTTTGGCGTGTCGATTGAATCTTTCAGGCGATTTCCTTCTTGATTGAGACAAAGTCTCAAACCGCGACCGATAAATTGGCGGCGCGAAATATCGCTGCCAATGTCACGCAAAAAACAAATTTGAAAAATATTCGGGCAATCCCAGCCAATTCCCAAAGCCGAATGGGTAAAAATATATTCCATTTTGCCAACTTTTTCATCGTCAAACGAAAGCAGTTTTTCTTTATCTTCAATTATTGCGCGCAGTTTTTCTTCGTCGTTTTCAATGCTTTTGGTGGTTGTTTTGTCGCTAAAATAAGCGCCATATTTGCTGGCAATTTCTTCTTGTTGATAATGATTTTTTAGTTCGTCTTCAAAAATTGCGCGCAGCTTTTCAAAATTTGGCACCGAGTCGATAAAAAATAACGACAAAACTTTGATTCCTTGTTTGTTTAACTTCTTTTTCTTTTGTTCGTGAATTTCAATTGTTTGAGCAATTTGTTGCCTGCGAATTGCAAATTGATCTATTTCGCTAAATTGCATTTGGCTTAATTTAACGCCGCTATCAAACAAAATGTCATTGGGCAAAACTTTTTCTATTTTTAAAGAGCCAATTTTTTCGCCATCTTTTACTTTGCGTTCTTTGCCATTTTCCAAAATAAAACCAGTGAGTTTTTTGCCGATTAATTCGGCTGGTTTTGCCAGTTTAATTGAGGTTGAAAATTGCTCTTTGGCATAAACGCCAAAATATTCAACCTGCTTTACAAGACGTTTGTTGTAGGCGTCGTTTGGATTTAAAACGTAAATTGGATTATGTTTTAAGTTTTTGTGAGTGGCGGAATATTTTAAGATAAATTTGGGATTAAGGCTGGAAATTGCAGCTTTTGATTTTTCTGCGTCCATCATTTGAGGCTCGTCAATTATCAAAACTGGTTTGGCGGCTGCTATTTTATTGATGTATTTTTCGCCTTTAAAAAAACCATCCGAAAGCCCATCTTTATTTTGCTTTAGAATGTTTGAATCTTTGTTAAAAGCGTGAATTCCAATTATCAGAATTTGCAACGTTTCTTTATTAGCAAAATTGTCGACGTCTTTTAGCTTTTTTGAGTTGTAGCTATAAACATCGTAAAAAATGCTCGGATAATTTTGTTGCAAATGTTGCGTTAAATTATCGAAAGATTTTTTGATTCCTTCTCGCACCGCAACGCTTGGCGCAACAATGATAAATTTTGAAAGTTTTAGTTTTTTGTAGGCTTCAAAAATGGTTCTGATGTAGGTGTAAGTCTTGCCAGTTCCGGTTTCCATTTCTATTGCGAACTCTTCCCTTTCATGTGTTGCAATGGCTTTGATTGTTTTTTCAATTGCCTCAATTTGATAATCGAGTTCTGTAAATTTCGGCTTCATAATTGCTTATTAAAATTCGGGTCTATTTCGATTTGCTTAGAAAAACTCAGCTATCTGTACACTTTCTTAGAATGTGTATAGAAAAAGTTAGTTTTCTATGCGCGTTCTTGCGCAATGTATAAAAGCTTTGGTTTTATGAGAATATTTTAATCAGTAATGATTCCGTCAAGAAGCTTAAAAAGTCGGTATTGCTATTTTTATTATTCTTGGGATTAGAAATAGATTTAAGATTAAGAGATAGATAGATAATCTTTGTAGTCAACTCCGTGTCATTACAGCGCAGCCTGGAATCCAGTGCGATTTTGGAACTTAAAGGAAACTTACTTCTAGATTCAGACCTATGCGTTAATGACAGCGAGGGAAGAAATTTACTGACGGATTTTATTCAAAAGTATAGCTGCTTCCAACTTAGTTTTTTCTGCAGCCTTGCGAGCCAAACTTATAGCAGCTTCTAGACTCACTTCATCACTTGCTACAGTTTCAAAAACTTCACTGCCATCATAATCTAAAATCATAGTTCTTAGATTGATCAAGCCATTTTCAATATAGGCGTAAACAGCAACTGGTGTGCTGCAAGATGCTTGTAATTCTTGTAGAAAAACTCTTTCACTCATCAAACAAATTCTCGCTTTTTCATCATCAATTTTTCTGACAATTTCAGAAATTTCATCATCATTTTTTCTAGTTTGTAAAATCAAAGCACCTTGTCCGCCAGCTGGCAGCATGTCATCTTTTGAAATTATTTCTTTGATAAAACTTTCTCGTCCAATTCTTTCTAGGCCACATACCGCAAGAATTGAGGCGTCAACTTCATCACGACCCATTTTATCTAGACGCGTATCCACATTACCGCGAAAATTAACGATTTTTAAATCTGGGCGCAAACGCAGTAAAATAGCTTTTCTGCGAGCTGAAGAAGTGCCAACCACAGAGCCTTGAGGCAATTCGGCCAGCGAATTAAATTTTTTAGAAATTAAACAATCTTGCGCACTAAGTCTTTTAGTAAAGGCGGAAATTTGTGTTTCGTCATGAAGAAATGGTGGAACATCTTTTGCAGAATGAACGGCAATATCGATTTTATTTTGAACTAAAGCTTCTTCTAATTCTTTGATGAAAAGGCCTTTGCCGCCAATGTTAGCTAAGTTGCGATCTTGAATTTTGTCGCCAGAAGTTGCGATTGGAACAATTTCTATTTGGTCTTGAGAGATTTGGTTTTGTGTAATCAGGAGGTTTTTAACTTCCAAAGATTGAACCATTGCAAGCTTACTTGCTCTAGTGCCAATTCTAATTTTTGAGGAAGTTACAGACATCTATAATGAGGATCCTTGTATAAATGGCGACCTTGAAGGCCGCCACAGATGCGAAATGACTCGCGAAATTTCAGTGAATTAGCTCAGTGAATTAACCTTGTCTAGCTTTGAAACGAGGATTGGTTTTGTTGATCACATAAAGGCGACCTTTTCTGCGTACGATTTTGCAATCTTTGTGTCTTTTTTTAGCAGATTTTAGTGAGTTGTAAATTTTCATCTGATCTCCAATCGAGTAAAAATGTTTGAGTAAAAGTCTCCCAAGCCTTGATTTCAAAGGCATTGCTTAAGGGGGAAATGTCTTTAAGTTTAACTTTAAAATGCTTGAGGTTTTTTAGGACTTCTAAGAAGGCCGCGCATGTTATGGATGCGATATTATTTGTCAACTATCCCATTTTAACTTTGGAATTTAAGACTCATGAGATTTCTTGCTTTGCTCGAAATGACAAAATTTGTTTAAGAATTTTTGCCGTTATTATCATTAATCATAATTTCAACTTTGGTGGTTTTGCCTTCTTCATTTTCGCTGGGAATTAAATTTATGACTATTTGTTTAACTTTATTTGGTTCGGCAAGAGCAAGTTGGTGAAGATTATTTTCAATTTTATCCACCAAAGAATCATGAGCATTATCGGCAATTTTTTGCAGCAATTGTACCGACCTTTTGGCAATCTTTAAAATATCAGCTTCTGCTTCACCTTCGTTAATTGTAAGCTCAATCACTTCGGCCTGATTTAAATCGATCATATTAGTGATGAAATCAGTTAATTCATCAGATGAATCAATGATATCAGAGCTTAAACAGAAATTTATTTTAAGTTTTTTAATCTCATTTTTTTCATGCAAATTTCCACTTTTTTCTAAAGATTTTATTTGTTTTTCCAGATCTTTTTTAATGCTTTTGGCGCAGTTTTTAATCTTAGAAACAAATACTTTTACCTCGCTTGCCGACTTCAATAAAAATTCAGTTTTAGCTTCGCTAGTTTGTTCAACAATGCGTTTTAATGATAGGATCCTTTGTCTTTGTTCGCGCTCTCTTTTATAGATGAAAATTAGTAAAAAGGATGCGGTTAAAAATAGTAAAAATATCTCAATTGATCTAGAAATTAAAGCCTGCCAAAGCTCGTTATTAATAGCTTTGTGATCATATTGTAAAACTAAAAAATAAGGAAAGTTATTTACTTTTTTTACTAAAAATCCGTGAGAATTTCTAACCAAACTAATATTGCTGATGACATTTTCTGGTCCAGATTTTATTTGCCCTAACATCGATTTGATTTTCAGATTTTCTGGCGCATTTTTATCTTCAGAAGAGCCAAAAGAATGGCTATTGGCGTGCAAAATTTCTTTGCCTTGAAAGGTCAATAATTCAAATCCGATATTATTATCTTGAATGGCTTTGTGAAGAGAGCGCGCCAAAGAATTAATTTCAAAACCGATAGTTGTGGTACCAATATATTTGCCGTTTTTATCAACGGCACCAACACCTCCGGGTATCATCCATTTTTTGCTGGTAGATCCGAAAACAGGAGCGCCTAAATGGAATTTTTTTGGTTCAGATTTTGTCAGCGGAATGTAATCGCGAGCGGATAAGTCAAAAGGTTTGTTTAAGATGCCATACTCAGCATCTACAGTGATGAAGCCTTGAGAATTAACCCAAGAAAAAATTGTCCAAGAAAAAGTATCAACAAGCTCTGGGCTAGTTTTAAATTTCTTGAGAATTTCATTGATGTGATTTTTGTCTTGAGGCTTTTCTAAGATTTGTAAATTGATGCTATTGATGAGAGCAAATGTATGTTCAACTCTCTCAATAAATTCTCTTTCAACTCTTGTGGATTCTGTTTCTAGGGCGATTTTAATTTTATATTTCTCAATCTTAACCAAATAAAGAAAAAACCAAATTAACAAAGCAGCCACTGAAATCGCGATGGTAAAAAAAATGACTAATTTTTCGTCAAAGAAATTTTTTATTTTATCTGATTTTAGAAGATTCATTTTTTTGTTTTAACTATCGATCAACTTCTCCAAATACAATATCTTGAGTTGAAATTACAGTCACAACATCCGCAAGCATATGGCCTTTAACCATGAAATCTAAAGCTTGCAAGTGAGCAAAACCCGGAGCGCGAACGCGACATCTGTGAGGTTTATTGCCACCAGTAGAAATTATGTAAACACCAAATTCACCTTTTGGAGCTTCAACCGCAGCGTATGCTTCGCCGACAGGAACATGATAACCTTCAGTGAAAAGTTTGAAATGATTAATCAATGCTTCCATTGAATGTTTCATTTCCCCTCTTTTTGGTGGAGCAATTTTGCGGTCAGAAGTCATGATTGGTCCTTGCGGCATTTTTTCCAAACATTGTTTGATGATTTTGATCGATTCACGCATTTCAGCAACGCGGATTAAATAACGATCATAAGAGTCACCATTTTTGCCAATTGGAATGTCAAAATCTAATTCACCGTAAACTTCATAAGGTTGTGATTTGCGCAAATCCCAAGCAAGTCCAGAGCCGCGAATCATTGGACCTGAAAAACCCCAAGCCAAAGCCTCATCTTTTGTAACAACGCCAATATCAACCATGCGTTGTTTGAAAATGCGGTTGTCGGTTAAAAGATTTTCTAAGTCATCAACATATTTGATATAGCCATTTGCAAATTCTGTGATTTCTTCAAGTAAGCCTTTTGGTAAATCTTGGTGAACTCCACCTGGGCGAATGTAAGCTGAATGCATTCTTGACCCAGAAACTTTTTCATAAAATCCCATCATTTTTTCGCGCTCTTCAAACATCCATAAAAGTGGAGTCATTGCGCCGACATCTAGAGCCTGAGTTGTAACGGCCATGATGTGATTTAGAATGCGAGTAATTTCTGAAAATAAAACGCGAATATATTGCGCGCGCAAAGGAACTTCGCAGCCTAAAAGTTTTTCAACTGTCAAAGCGTAAGCATGTTCTTGACACATTGGCGAAACATAGTCTAAGCGATCGAAATAAGGTATAGCTTGAGTGTAAGTTTTATATTCGATTAATTTTTCAGTGCCGCGATGTAATAAGCCGATATGCGGATCGGCACGAGTTATAACTTCGCCATCCATTTCTAAGATCAAACGCAATACGCCATGCGCCGCAGGATGTTGAGGACCAAAGTTAATGGTCATGTTTTTAAGATCGACTTGAGAGCTCATTTTAACTTAATCGAGATTGTTTTTAAATATGAAGGGCGGGCTTTTTAAAGCTTTATGTCAAAAAAACAAATTAAATTTTCTGAACCAAAAAATTATCCGCCGTAATTTTGCTCATGCTACCAAGAATCAACGGCAACATATTTTTAGAATGTCCTAAGCATTTTGTCGTTTCTTCAAAAAGAGGAATTTTTAAATCATTTTCATGCATTTTTTCAGCAAATTTTTGAATGGCTAATTTGATATTTTTCGCCTTTGGAGTTCCATATGGATTGGCTTCCAAGAAATTTCCGAGCAATATTGCTTGTGGATATTTTTTACTTTCAGACATCACGGTAACGATCTGATTGAAATAGCGTTCTAGCCTTTCTCCATCTTCGCCCTCATCTTCCAAAAAGAGAATTTTATTTTGCCAATCGATTTGGTTTTTAGTGCCAAAATGTCCCGATAAAACGCTGATACATCCGCCAACAATTTCCGCTTCAATTACTTCGTCTGAAAATTTAATCAATGGATCGAGCTGATATTTTAACTCGGTTACTTTGCCAAAAAGCAAATCTTTAAGCGCTTTTTCTGATTTTGCAGAAACCTTTTTCAAAGCAAATTGTGCAAGAACTGGCGCGCAAATTACTGGCCAATTCCATTTTTGTTTTAGAAAAGTTGTTATCGAAACAATATCACTAAATCCGATAAAAATTTTTGATTTTTTAGGTTTTTCTAAATCTTGTAAAAATGGCAAAATATCGGCGCTACCATAGCCGCCACGAGCGCACCAAACTAGTTTTGATTCTGAACTTTCTAGTGCATATTTAATTTGCAAAAATCTTTCCCAATCTTGAAAAGATGGAAATCCGTGAGTTGTGGGTTTTTTTAAATTAAGCTGTTCTTCCAAGAGAATTCTAGGTGTGAGGCCAATTTTTCTAACAAAATTTTTGATCAATTCAATTTCTTCTAAAGTGCAAGCGGTGGCGGGAGAAATAATATCTACAACATCACCACGCTTTAAAGCCTTGAAATTCATAAGTTGGTACGATTTTTAATTTACAGTAAGAAAATGAATAGTATTTTGAAGTTACTAACCAAAAAAAAGAAATTCCAATTAAAATTTGTAAAAAATCTTAAAACTCCGAAAGAAAATTTATGGAAAAAGTTATAATATTTGACACGACCTTACGCGACGGCGAACAAGCTCCGGGTGCGACGATGAATTTAGAAGAAAAATTACTGATTGCTAAAACTCTCGAAAAAATGGGTGTTGATGTTATTGAAGCTGGATTTCCCGCTGCTTCAAATGGCGATTTTGAAGCGGTGAATAGAATTGCCAAAGCTATAAAAAATTCTGTGGTTTGTGGTTTAGCGAGAGCCAAAAAATCGGATATTGAAAGAACTGCTGAAGCGTTGAAGCCTGCGGCAAAACCACGAATTCACACATTTCTAGCTACTTCACCAATTCACATGCAATTCAAATTGAAAATGGATGAGGCGCAAGTTTTAAGTGCGATTACCGAAAGTGTTTCTTTGGCGCGTAGCTTTGTGCCTGAAGTTGATTGGTCTCCTGAAGATGCGACGCGCTCTAATCGCGATTTTTTATTCAAAGCAATTGAAACTGCGATTAAAGCTGGTGCTAACACTATCAATATTCCAGACACTGTTGGTTACACAACTCCTGAAGAATATTTCGATTTAATTTCGGCCATCAAGAATAATGTTTCTAACATTGATAAGGCGATAATTTCATCTCATTGTCACAATGATTTGGGAATGGCTGTTGCCAATTCTCTAGCGGCAATGCGCGCGGGCGCCAGACAAATTGAATGCACAATTAATGGTATTGGCGAAAGAGCGGGTAATGCGGCTTTGGAAGAAATTGTGATGGCGATTAAAACTCGCGGTGAATTTTATGGTGTTGAGACTAATATCGACACCACAATGATCACGCGTATTTCAAAATTGGTTTCCAGCATAACAAGTTTTCCAGTGCAATATAACAAAGCGATTGTGGGTGCTAATGCTTTTGCTCATGAAAGTGGAATTCATCAAGATGGATATTTGAAAAACCGCGAGACTTATGAAATTATGACTCCGCAATCAGTTGGTTTGGAAAAATCTTCTCTTGTTTTAGGAAAGCTTTCTGGCCGCGCCGCTTTCAAAGATCGCTTAAAAGAAATTGGTTATGATTTAAATGAAGAAACTTTGGTGGAAGCTTTTAAGAAATTTAAAGATTTGGCGGATAAGAAAAAAGAGATTGCTGATGAAGATATTATAGCTTTGGTTGATGATTCAATTACCAATAAACAATCTCGTTACCAACTTACAGATTTAAGCGTAAAATGTGGCACTTTTAACAATGCCGAAATTGCTCTTAAAATAAAAATTGACAATGAGGAGCGTGCCACTAATTTCTCGTCGAAAGACGGTCCGGTAGACGCAATTTTCAGTGCTATCAAAGCTTTAATTTCTCACAATGCTACACTCGAATTATATCAAGTTCATGCAGTAACAGAAGGAACGGATGCTCAAGCAACTGCAACTGTCAGATTAAAGCAAAATAATAGAACTTTTAGTGCCAATGGTTCAAATACCGATGTGCTGGTTGCCTCGGCTTTGGCTTATATAAACTGTTTGGACAAAATAAACCAATAACAATTTCCTTTTGGAGTCGCGCTTATGTTTTCAAAGTTTTTCTCATTCTCATCAAAAGATATAGCCATCGATCTAGGTACTGCAAACACGCTAGTTTATGTTCATAATCAAGGTGTGGTTTTGAATGAGCCATCTGTGGTTGCTCTTATTAGTGAAAATGGAAAATCAATCCCATGTGCTTTCGGTGCTACTGCTAAAATGATGTTGGGAAGAACTCCAGCTAAAATTGAAGCGATCCGCCCTTTGAAAGACGGAGTTATTGCTGACTTCAAAATTGCCGCTGAAATGATCAAACATTTTATCCGCGAAGTTAACCAAACCAGAAGTTGGTTAGGTCCATTGGTTATTATTTGTGTGCCGTCAGGCTCAACTCCAGTTGAAAGAAGAGCTATTCAAGATGCCGCAGAAGGTGCGGGAGCTAATGAAGTTTATTTGATTGAAGAACCAATGGCTGCGGCAATTGGTGCTAATCTTCCCGTTACCGAACCTACAGGCTCAATGATTGTTGATATTGGTGGTGGTACAACTGAAGTTGGTATTCTTTCTCTTGGTGGTATCGTTTATTCAAGATCTGTAAGAGTTGGTGGTGATAAAATGGATGATGCAATTATTTCTTATATCAGAAGATATCACAATTTATTGATCGGCGAATCTACTGCTGAACGCATTAAAAAAACAATCGGTGCAGCTTGCGCCCCTTCCGAAGGAGATGGCGCAACAATTGAAGTTAAAGGTCGCGATCTTTCTAGCGGTATTCCAAAAGAAATGATTTTAACAGAAAGACAAATTGCTGAAAGTTTGGCCGAACCAGTTGAGCAAATTATTGACGCAGTAAAAGTTGCTTTAGAATGCACTCCCCCAGAACTTTCTTCTGACATTGTTGAAAAAGGAATTGTGTTAAGTGGTGGAGGTGCGTTACTAAAAAATCTTGATCATGTAATCAGACAAGCAACTGGCCTTCCAGTTTTTGTTGCTGAAGATCCACTTCTTTGCGTAGTCAACGGTTGCGGTAAAGTGCTGGAAAATATCAAAATGTTCCGCGCTACTTTATTCAGACAAGATTAACTTTTTTAGGCTAACTTCAAGATGAAGCATTATTTGCAGTTTAGACAGTCTAGCCCAAACTATAGCCTTCAGCATAATTTCAACTCGGTTTTTAAAAGAATTGAGCTTGGGGTTTTTTGCTTCTTATGCGTAACTCTTCTGATTACTTCCAAATTAAATAAAGATTTTACTAAAAAAATCTCCATGAATTTAGTTGGAATTTCTCTTCCAATAGTCAAATTTTCTGCCTTTCCCTTCAATCTAGCAATCAATCTTCTCAATAATTTTCAAGATTTAGTTGATGCTAAAAAAGAAAATGAAGATTTGAAAAAAGAGAATGAAACACTGCGCTCTTTTTATGTTAACTCCCTTAATATTCATCGCGAAAATAAGGAGTTAAAAAACACTCTGCGTTTCATCACATCTAAAAGTACCAAATATATAGTTGCTCATATTACTGGCCGTTCCCATCAATTATTTAATCAGCAATTATTTGTAAATGTTGGCAGAAATAGCGGAGTTAAAGAAGGTTCAATTGTTTCAGGAAATCACGGTGTGATTGGCAGAATATCTGAAGTTGAAGAAGATAGATCAAGTATAATTCTAGCAAATGATGCTAATTCAAGAATTCCAATAATCACATCTAAAGCTAGAGTTAGGGGGATTTTGGCGGGTGACAATAGCAATATTATGGAAATTTTATATCTGCAAAAAAATCACAATATTCAAGAAGGAGATTGGGTTTTCACTTCGGGAGATGGAGATACTTTACCACCTGGATTATTAATTGGTGTGGTTAGAAAAGTTGATAAAGGCTATGCCTCAGTTGAGATGGTAGAAAATGTGAGTAACGCGGATATTGTTACGATTATTGATTATTAAGCCTTCTTCACTTCACCTAATTCTTCTTTCTTAATTTCTTTCACCATAAAAGGAATTTGAGAAATTGTAAAAATCAGAGAAATTGGCATCATGCCAAAAACTTTAAATTGCACCCAAAAGTCAGTTGGAAAATTTCTCCAAATCACTTCATTCAAGATGGCTAAAAATATAAAAAAACACGCCCATCTTAAAGATAAAACCAACCAAGCTTGATCAGATAATTTCATCTGCCCACCGAGAACTTTAGATAACCAAGGCTTCTTGTTAAAATATCCAAAAAGTAAAATTGTTGCAAAAAGTAAGTTGATAATTGTTGGCTTCATTTTGATGAAAATATCATCTTTTAAAATAATGGTTAAGCCGCCAAAAATTCCCAAAATCATTCCAGAAAATAAGGCCATTTTGGCAATTTTTTTGGTAAGAAAATAAGAAATTATTAAAGCTACAAAAGTTGCTATCATCAAATTAATAGTCGCCAAAACCAAAGGTTGCGGGCTTTCTATAAATTTGTAAGAAATGAAAAAAACTGCTAGCGGCAAATAGTCGCAAAGTAATTTAACTAAAGGTTCGTGAGATTTTTCTGTAGAAGTCATGATATTAATAGTTACAATCTGGGGTAGTGGAGGTTTTTATTGGCTTAATTTCATTCAAGGTAATTTTGAATTCCACACCATTTTTATTGGTAATCAGATATTGTTTTAACTTTTCATCATCAGTGTCGAAAGTTTGTGGAATCATCAAAGATCTAACCGTGCCTTTTTGCATGCCGATAATATGTTTTTCAAGCAGCCAATCTTTTTTTTGGCCTAAGATAAATTTTTCAGAACTATTGAAATATAATTGTTTTCCTTTGGTGCCATATAGACCGTAATCCACGTTTACTTCGTCACTGCAATTGGCTTTCTCTCCTTCTCCCTTATTTAAATCGCTAACTTTAATTCCCGTAAAGGTATTTACTTTATTTTCTATAGGCTGGTCCTTCATATTTTTTGCCATATCTCGAGCGGTTCTCACATTGACTGCGATGAACTTACCTTTTTCGGTCATGTCGCCTAAATTCTTTTTAACATTTTCTGCAGATAATCTATTGCCAAGGCTTTCAGGATTTTTTTTATCAGCAAATAAAGCAAAATAAAGCACCGCCGCAACTCCGCAGGCTCTGATGATTGGATTTCTTAATAATCTTATTAGAAATTGCATGGCTAAGATATGAATTTAATTAATGACTGAGAAATTGCGCCTTGGCGCAAAATTTCCAATTTTTGGTTGTTAATTTTTACTACAGTTGAGGCTTCTTTTTCTTGAGAAATTCCGCCGTCAATCAATAGATCAAGTTTTGAATTTGAGAAATATTTTTCAACTTCTTTAGCGCTAGCAGCTGGATTTTGCCCAGCCAAGTTAGCGCTAGTAACAGCTAAAACGCCATCAAAATTTGCCATTAAATTTTTGATAAAATTGCGATCCACAATTCTAAATCCCAAAAATTCATTATTTTTATTCAAATCAGAAGAAATTTTTATCTGAATATTGGGCTGTGTTTTTAAAACCAAAGTTAAAGCTCCTGGGAAAAATTCTTGAGCAATTTTTTCCGATAATTCATCAAAAATAAAAATCTCTTTTGCTGTCTCTAAATCTTTCACAAAAATGGCAATTGGCTTTTTAGGGTTGCGATTTTTTAAATCATATAAGCGTTCCACAGCCTTAGAATTTGAGGCATCGCAGGCAATTCCATAAACAGTGTCACTGGCGAAAGAAATTAATAAGCCATCTTGCAAAAATTGCTTAGCTAGTGCGACAGCGTCGGAATTATTTTCTGAAATAATTTTCATTATTGTGAATAGTTTTTATAGGCTCGAAAGAAAGACGATGAAATTTACAAATACCAAATTCTTTAATTTTTTTGACATGTAATTTAGTTGGATAGCCAGAATTTTTATTCCAACCATAATCAGGAAATTCTTGATGAAGATTTTGCATTATCTTGTCGCGAGTTTCTTTTGCAATGATTGAAGCGGCAGCAATAGAAAGGCTTTTTTGGTCACCTTTCACAATTGCCGAAATTTCGCTGATTTTGTCTTGTGGCGCGAATGGTTTAAAATTTCCATCAACTAAAATTACTTGCGGAAAAATTTGATATTTTTGACAGAGATTTTCATAAGCCAAAAACATTGCAAGTTTGGTGGCCTGCAAAATATTAATTTCATCGATCTTTTTTTCACTCACAATGCCAATTCCAAATTTTGATTTTTCTTGCAGTTTGGCGAAAATTTTGCCGCGCAAAGTGGCGGATAATTTTTTTGAATCATTAATTTCTTGTGGATAATCATCTTGGTTTAAAATTACGCAAGCCGCTACAACTGGACCAGCCAGCGGACCTCTTCCCGCCTCATCAATTCCGGCAATTAGGAGATTTTTATGAGAATTCTCAATTAAAAAATTTGGATAAGTTATAGTCTCTTGCATTTAAAGAAGATTTTAATTTTAATGCTCGCAAATTCTCGCTTTTTTAAAAGAAGCATTTCTAAATCAATATATTAAGACAGGATTTAAAACGAGCCAGCTTGGTATATTTGCTTTCGCGTAAATTTCATACATTTTTAACCTAAAAATTTGGGTTAAATTTCTTAACAAAAACATAATATTTCATATGTCATTTTTAAATAAGAGTAGTTTTGGCGATAAGCCATCTTTGGTTAAACCAGTGATTATAGTTGTCTCAATCCTTCTAGTGATTGGTGGAGCTTATTCTCTATTCGGTAATAAAAAAGCTGAAACAAAAGAAGTTGCCGGCGAAGAGAAGCCAGAAAATAAAGCTGAGATTCTTCCAACTGGTTTAGATTCTGACATGAAAGTTAAAACAGTTGCAGATGTTGAAATGGTTATTGCTAAATGGATTGAAGTTAATCCAAAAGCTATTTTGACTGCGGTTGCTAACATGCAAAAGAAAGCTGCTGAAGATCAAGCTAAAAATGCTCAAAAAAATATCACTACTAAAAAAGACGAATTATTTGAAGATAAAAATTCTCCAACTCTAGCTCCTTCAGGACATGATGTAACTATTGTTGAATTCTTCGATTATTCTTGTGGTTATTGCAAAAAAGCTCAAACCACTGTGGAAAATCTTTTGAAAGAAGACAAAAAAATCAGATTCATTTACAAAGAATATCCAATTCTTGGACAAGCTTCTGCCGATATGTCAAGCATCGCTCTTGCAATCAACATGATCGATAAAAATGCTTATAAAAAATTCCATGATGGCTTGATGAAATCAAATGCAAGAAGCAAAGACGAAGCAATGAAAATTGCTAAACAAATCGGAGTTGATATGGCTAAATTGGAAGAAACTCTAGTTTCTGAAAAAGAAAATATTGCTAAAATCCTTCAAGCAAACTCTGCACTTGGTGCTTCTATTGGAATTAACGGAACTCCTGGTTTTGTAATCGGTGAAGAGTTGATTCCAGGTGCAATTGACTTGGCTGCATTTAAAGAAAAAATCGCCGCTGCAAGAAAGCAGTAAATTTTTCCAAAGAAATCTTCTTCCAAAAATGGAAGAAGATTTTGATGAAAAATCCAATCCCTCATCCGCTCATACGAGCCTCTTATGACAATCACCAGTTCTTCAGATTTATCTCTTCTTTCCAATCAACAAAAATCAGTTATTGATCTCTTTGAACAAGGTCAAAATATTTTAGTCACAGGTGGCGCCGGCACTGGAAAATCTTACTTACTTAGTTTTTTAAAAAGAAATTATAGCGGCCGTGGTTTAGAAGTTACAGCCAGCACTGGAATTGCAGCGGTAAATATTGGTGGCACAACCATTCATTCTTGGGCGGGCATAGGCCTTGCAAATATGCCAGTTGATAAAATCATCGAAAATATTTTCAGCGCCAAATTTAGCAAAATTAGAAGAAGAATTAAACAAACCAAAGCTTTGGCGATTGATGAAATTTCGATGCTTTCTGCGGATGTTTTTGAAATTTTAGATCAAGTGTTTCGCGCAGTGCGTGAAAATAATGCGCCAATGGGTGGCATGCAGATGGTTTTATTTGGTGACTTTTTGCAGCTTCCACCAATTTCAAGAGATTTATATAATTCTAATTTTTGCTTCAGCTCTGAGGCTTGGCAGAATCTGGGTTTAAAGACTTTTGTATTAGAACAAATTTTCCGCCAAGATGATGAAAAATTTATCAAAGTTTTAAATAATTTGCGTTTTGGAATTATTGACGCCGAAGATAAAGAAATTCTGGAATCGCGCATTAATGCTCAAGATACCAATCTAGCAATTAAGCCGACAATCCTTACTACTCATAATCACAAAGTTGAGAAAATTAATGAGTTTGAATTGAAACAAATTCCGCGTTCTGAAATGTCTTACAATGCGCAATATTTTGGACAGCCCGACAGAATGGATTTTCTAAAAAGAAATTGTTTGGCCCAAGAAACCTTGAAGCTGAAGATTGGAGCGCAAGTGATGATGATCAAAAATACTTATCAAAAAGATGGTGTTATTAATGGTTCGCTAGGAGTTGTAAAAGAATTTTCTTCCAAGAAAAATTATCCAATCATCGAATTTTCCAATGGCAAAATCATTACAATTGGGCCTGAAGAATGGTTGTTAGAAAAATTTGATGAACATAAAAAAGAATTAATTGCTGAAGCGGGAGTTAATCAGATTCCTTTGATACTCGCTTGGGGAATGACAATTCATAAATCTCAAGGTTTAACTTTAGATAAAATTTCTTGTGATTTATCCGAAGTTTTTAGTCCAGGGCAAATATATGTTGCATTGTCGCGTGCGCGAGCTTTAAGCGGAGTTTTTATCAAATCGATTAACTTCCAAAAAATTACTTCCAACCGCGATGCAGTTCAGTTTTATAATAATTTAAGATGAATTTTTACCGCCAACTTTCTCCCAATTCTCAAGGTATTTTCTTCACCATCTTAACCTGCTTTTTAGTTTCGGTTCTAGTAGCAATTGTGCGCCATATGTCGGTGAATTTTCACACATTCTTTATTGTGATGATGCGCAATATTTTTGGTTTGATGTTTTTCATTCCGCAAATTCTTTCTGATTATAAAGGTATCTTCAGAACCAAAAGAATTCACATGCATATTTTTCGCAATGTGAATGGCCTGATCTCAATGCTGGTTTGGTTTTATGTGATTACACTTTTGCCACTTTCTGAAGCGGTTTCCATCACATTTATTGTGCCGATAATTACCACTTTGGCAGCGATGTTTTTCTTAAAAGAGAAAGTCACCAAAAAAACTTGGACCGCTATTATCATTGGTTTCATTGGGGTTATGATCATCATTCGCCCTGGATTTCGCGAGTTTAAATTTGCTTATCTTCTAGCGCTTTTTTCCACTTTTCTGTGGTCGGTTTCTAATGTCATTGTCAAAATGATGACGGACACTGAAAAGCCTAAAACCATCGTGGCTTACATGTCGCTAATCATGCTGATTATTTCAATTCCGCTAGCTTTGCCATATATTAAGCCGATGACAAATAGTGATATTTTTTGGTTTGTGGTGATGGGTGTGGTTTCTAATTTATCTCACATGTCGATGTCTTTGGCCTATTCTAAAACCGATCTTTCTTTGCTACAGCCTTTTGATTTTACGCGTTTAATTTTCACCTCAGTAATTGCATATTTCGCCTTTGGAGAAGTGGTTGATATTTGTGTGTTGTTTGGCGCGATGGTGATTTTATTTGGCGTAATTGCTGTGGCCCCGAGAAAAAAGAAAGCTTTGATAAAGCCAGAAATTATAGCAATCGATTCTTGACAGATCTTGCTGCTATAGTCATGGTTACTAACATCTCGTGATTCTGAATTTATATCTCGTCATCCTGAACTTGTTTTTAGGATCTATTTTGAGCTACAATATTTCTATGAATAATTATTTAGACCTTTTCCAAAAATCCATCGATCAACTTGTTGCTGAAAATCGCTACCGCGAATTCATTGATATTTCGCGCATTTGCGGTGAATTTCCTTACGCCATTAATAATCAAAATGGCAAAAAAATTACAGTGTGGTGCTCTAATGATTATCTAGGAATGGGCCAAAATGCAGTTGCAATTGATGAAGCTGTTGCGGCTTTAAAGTCTTACGGACTAGGCTCTGGTGGCACTCGTAATATTTCTGGAAATCATCATTTAACCGTAGAATTAGAAAAAGAAGTTGCCGAATTGCATGGCAAAGAAGCCGCTCTGGTGTTCATTTCTGGCTATTTAGCAAATGACACCACGATCACAACTTTAGCAAAAATCATTCCTGATTTAGTAATTTTTTCCGATCAAAAAAATCACGCTTCAATTATTTCTGGCATTAAAAATAGTCGTTTAGAAAAACAAGTTTTTCGCCATAATGATATGGAACATTTGGAAGAATTGTTGAAGAAATATCCTACAGCGAAGCCAAAAATTATCATCTTCGAATCAGTATATTCAATGGATGGCGATTTTGGAAAAGTTCAAGAAATTATCTATATGGCCCAAAAATATAATTCTCTTACTTATATTGATGAAGTTCATGGCGTTGGCCTTTATGGCCAACATGGCGGAGGATTATGTGAAGAGTTGGGCCTTGCTGACCAAATAGATATTATCCAAGGAACCTTCGCCAAAGCTTATGGTTGTATAGGTGGCTATATTTCTGCATCAGCAAAAATTACTGATGCAATTCGCTGCAATGCTTCGGGATTTATTTTTACCACTTCACTTCCTCCTGTAATTTCGGCTGGCATCATCAGTAATTTGCGTTACTTAAAAGAAAGTTCTTTCGAGAGAAAAATTCATCAAGAACAAGTAAAAAAATTAAAAGCTGCTTTAAAGGAAGCTGGAATAAAAGTGATGGAAAATAAATCTCACATTATTTCTGTGGTAATTGGAAATGCGGCTAAAGCTCAGAAAATTTCTAAAAAACTTTTGCAAGAATTTGATATTTATGTGCAGCATATTAATTATCCGACAGTTGCAAAAGGTGACGAAAGATTGCGCATAACTGCTACACCATTACATAGTGACGAAATGATTGTAAAATTGGTTGAATCTTTAAAGAATAGCATTTCGAGCTTTAATTAGCTTCATGATTTTTGAAGACAAAATGGATGCTTGACAAAAATATCGCAGCTTATAAATTGCCGCGCCTCTTTGATCAAGTTTGCTTTTTGATGTTCTTTTAGCTCATTAGTTCCTTACAAAACTTCTTGAAGAGAGGTTTTCAAGCAAGCTTTAATTTCTTATATAATTTATATATGTTCGCAATAATCGAAACTGGTGGCAAACAATACCGCGTTGCTCCAAACGAAAGAATTACAGTTGAAAAAATTGAAGGTGATGTTGGTGCAAAAATTACTTTAGATAAAATTTTGTTCTTTCAAGATGACGCAAGTGAAGCCAAATTCGGTGCTCCTCTAATCGAAGGTGCTCAAGTTGAAGCCGAAATTGTAAAAACTTACAAGAATAACAAAATCATCATCTTGAAAAAAAGAAGAAGACAGAATTCTAGAAGAAAACAAGGTCATCGTCAGTTCAGAACTGAAATCAGAATTTTATCAATCAAAGCGTAACTTTAATTCCTTCGCGTCTTAAGTTATATAATTAAATTATTGGAGTAAACATGGCTTCGAAGAAGGCAGGTGGTAGTTCAAGGAACGGTCGTGATTCGGCTGGTAGAAGATTAGGTGTTAAAAAATACGGCGGTCAAACTGTTGACGCTGGTAACATAATCGTTCGTCAAAGAGGAACTCAATGGCATCCAGGTAAAAATGTTGGTATCGGAAAAGATCACACCATTTTTGCTAAAATTGAAGGCATCGTAACTTTTGTTAAAAGCGCTCGCAAAAACAGAACTTTCATCGATGTAAATCCTATTGCTGTTGCAAACTAAAAATTAACAACCCAAGTTTCAAAAAAACTTGGGTTTTTTTATTCAAATTCTTTCTAAAGAATTTGTTTAAGCGGATATGGCGAAATTGGCAGACGCACTAGACTTAGGATCTAGCGCCGCAAGGCATGTGGGTTCAAGTCCCTCTATCCGCACCATTCTTTTTTTACTCCCTCGAGTTACTTTCTTTAAAAATTCTTCTCAAAGATTTTCATTTCGTAAATACTTAAAATTAGAGTTATCGAAAGTTTTTTACTGCAAAAACATCTCCAAAAAATTAGTTATTTCATAAGATAAAAATAAGTTGGTCATCCTTGACACGCAGTGTCGAGGATCTCATTAGTTTAACTTCAAAAATATAAACTCATGAGATCCTCGGCCCCAAGGGGCCAAGGATGATGAGTATTTTATATTACTACGAAATAATTCCCTTCAAAAACCTAAATATATCGTTGCTATTTTTAGCGCTTTTACTTTAGAATTTAGCAATAATTTTTTACCAGTTTTAGCGATATTCTTCTTAGTATTTCTGCAATTATTTCTGGGGCAAATTCTTGCCAATCGTAATTTTCAAAACTCCTATCAACCCATATAAATCTAGGCCATTCACATGGAAGTAAAAATTAAAAATATTTTTGATAAAAAATTAAAAAAAGATTATCAAATCACTGTTCCTTATCAATTAATCGAAGCAAAAATTGACGATAATGTTGGTAAAATTAAAAAGAATTTAGCGCTTAAAGGATTTCGCAAAGGCCAAGTTCCTGATGAAGTGATTAAACAAAAATATGGCCAATCAATTATGGCTGATGAATCAGATAAAATCATCTCTGACACTTTGAAAAAAATTGTTAAAGACAATAATTTGAAGCCAGCAATGCCGCCAAAAATCGACATCAAAACTTTCGAAGCTAATAAAGATTTAGAATTGACTGCTTCAATCGAACTTTACCCAGAAGTTCCTGAAGTTGATTTAAGCAAAGTTAAAGTTACCAAAAGAGAAGCTGATATTGCTTCAGCTGATGTTGATGAAGCTTTAAATAAATTGTTAAAATATTACCGCACTTGGGACAAACAAGATGCGTCTTACAAAGCTAAAAATGGTGATGCAGTGAACATCGATTATTTGGGCAAAATTGATAAAGTTGCATTTGAAGGTGGCGAAGCTAAAGGCTATCAATTAGAGCTTGGCACTAAAAGCTTCATCGATAATTTCGAAGATCAATTAGTTGGTAAAAAAGCAGGCGAGTCAGTGAAAGTAAAAGTGAAATTCCCTAAAGAATATCACAATGTCGAATATGCCGGAAAAGCTGCTGAATTTGATGTTACAGTTAATGAAGTTTTGACTGCTAAATCTCTAGAAGTGACTGATGAATTCATCAAAAATACCTTCGGAATTGAAAGCAAAGCTAAGCTTGAAGAAGAAGTTAAAAAACAAGTTGAATCTAACTATCAAGGCATCAGCCGTAATTTATTCAAAAAAGAATTCTTTGATTTCGTAAATAAAAAACACGAATTCGAATTGCCTGAAGGTTTGGTTGAAGAGCAATTGAATAATATTTGGGCTGAAGTTGAAGAAGAAATTAAAGCTAATCCGACTAAATTCAAAAACGACAAAGAAAAAGAAAAAGCTAAAGATAAAAAACGCGAAGTTGCACAGCGCATGGTGCGTTGCGGGATGGTTTTGAATGATTTAGCACAAAAACATAAAGTTGAAGTGACTAATGAAGACATTAATAATGAGCTTGGGAAAATTTTAGCTCGTTTCCCAAATCAAGAAAAAGCAGTTTTGGAATATTACCAAAAAAATGCTAGCGCCGTTCAACAATTGAAAGGTTCTATCATTGAAGAAAAAACCATCGACTTCATTTTGACTCAAAATTCTATTGAGAAAAAGAAAATCTCAATAAAAGAGCTTGATAAAGTTTGGCAAAAAGCAAATGAAGAAGTTTAGTTCTTAAGGTTTAGGCCTAGATTTTTCTAGGCTTAAACAAGTTCCAATATTTTAAAAATCGCAATCAAATTCAAAAAATAATTTTATGCAAAATTTAATCGACGCTATCAAATTAGCTGCTTTTCCAATTCACAAAGAAGGTTACAAATTCATCATCATCTTCGCTTTGGTTACCATCATGTTTGCTCTTTTAAGTAAAACTCTTGGTTTGATTGGCTTGGTTTTAACTTTATGGTGCATCTTCTTTTTCCGCGATCCAGAACGCGTTATTCCAACTGAAGTAAATGCTATTATCAGCCCAGCTGACGGAGTTGTAACTAAAATTGAATATGGCGTTGCAGCTCCAGATGATCTTGGTTATGGCGATAAAAAATGGAATAAAATGAGCGTGTTTTTAAATGTATTTAATGTGCATGTAAACCGAACTCCAGTTGCGGGAACTATCACTAAAGTTAGTTACAAACCCGGTAAATTTTTAAGTGCTAATGATGCTGGCGCTAGTTCGGAAAATGAAAGAAATTCAATTGTAGTTAAAACTCCAGCAGGTGACGAAATCATCTTCGTTCAAGTTGCAGGCTTAGTTGCTAGAAGAATTGTTTCTGATGCTAAAGAAGGTCAAGAAGTGAAAGCCGGAGATCGTTATGGTATTATCCGTTTCGGAAGTCGCGCTGATTTATATTTCCCAGATAATGTAGAAATCAAAGCTATGCTTGGTCAAACCATGATTGGTGGCGAAACTATCATTGCTAGAATTAAATAATTTACTCAGATTTACTTTGAAGCGGCCAATATTTATTTGAAGCCGCTTCAAAAAACCTCTCAACAAATTTTCCAAAATATGCGTTCTCCAAATATTGCAAAGCTAGCCTCAAAAAGAGAAGAAGCTAGAATGGGTGGTGGTCAAAAGAAAATTGATCTGCAACATTCTAAAGGCAAATTAACTGCTCGCGAAAGAATTGAAGTTCTACTCGATCCAGATTCTTTTGAAGAATATGGTCTTTATGTTGAGCATCGTTGCTCAGATTTTGGTATGGAAGATAAAAAACATCCTGGTGACGGCGTGGTTACAGGACAAGGTACCATCAATGGTCGCTTGGTTTTTGTTTACAGCCAAGATTTCACAGTTATGGGTGGATCATTGGGTGAAGCTCACGCTAAAAAAATCTGTCATGTTTTAGATAAAGCAATGCAAGTTGGAGCACCAGTGGTTGGAATTAATGATTCTGGTGGAGCGCGTATTCAAGAAGGTGTTGATTCTCTTGGTGGTTATGGCGAAATTTTTCAACGCAATGTTGATGCCAGTGGTGTAGTTCCACAAATCTCTCTAATCATGGGGCCCTGCGCAGGTGGTGCGGTTTATTCGCCAGCCTTAACCGACTTCACTATCATGGTGGAAAATTCTTCTTACATGTTTGTAACTGGCCCTGAAGTGGTTAAAACTGTTACTCACGAAACAGTTACTCAAGAAGAATTAGGTGGTGCTTCAGTTCACGGCGCGAAAAGTGGTGTGGCTCATTTAACTTTCAAAAGTGATATTGAGGCTCTTTTACAAACTCGTCGTTTAATTAATTTCTTGCCACTTTCAAATAAAGAAAGCGTGCCACAAATTCCGACAGAAGACACAGCTGACCGCGTTGATGTTTCTTTAAATACTTTAGTTCCAGAAAATCCAAACCAACCATATAACATGGAAGAATTGGTTGAGAAAATTTTGGATGAAGGCGACTTCTTCGAAATTCAACCAAATTATGCTAAAAATATTTTGATTGGTTTTGGCCGTTTAGAAGGCGAAACGGTTGGTATTGTGGCCAATCAGCCAATGCATTTGGCTGGATGTTTAGATATTAAAGCCAGCGAAAAAGCTGCTAGATTTATCAGATTCTGCGATGCTTTTAATATTCCAATTATCACTTTCGTGGATGTGCCTGGGTTCTTACCTGGTTGCGATCAAGAGCATAGCGGCATTATTCGCCACGGCGCTAAATTGCTTTATGCTTATGCTGAAGCGACAGTTCCAAAACTTACAGTTATTGCTAGAAAGGCCTATGGTGGTGCTTACATCGTGATGAATTCGAAACATTTAAAGGGCGATGTAAATTACGCTTGGGCTAATGCTGAGATCGCCGTAATGGGTCCTGAAGGTGCGGTAGAAATTATTTTCCGTGAAGAAGCCAAAGATGCAGAAAGCAAAGCTAAAAAAGCCGCAGAATATCGCGAAAAATTTGCTTCACCATTTGTTGCTGCTTCACGCGGATTTATTGATGAAGTAATTCGTCCACAAAATACCAGAAAAAGAATTTGCAAAGCTTTGCAAATTTTGAAAAACAAGGAAGTTACCAAGCCTTGGAAAAAGCATGATAATTTGCCTTTGTAGTTTCTTTGTCATTCCCGCGAAAGCGGGAATCTGGAAAAAATTTTAAGAAATTTCTTATTTCTTTTAAGCGTAAAGCTTGCAATTAAAATATCCTTTCACTAGTTTGTGCCGCCTTGCTTGAAGCCAGCTTTCTGGCTTACTTTTAAGCAAGATTCAAAAAAACCTTAGAAAGAGTAAAATCTCTCTAATCATATGGAAGAGTGGCCGAGTGGTTTAAGGCAGCAGTCTTGAAAACTGCCGTGCGTTCATGCGTACCGTGAGTTCGAATCTCACCTCTTCCGCCATCACCTTTTTTCATCTTTTTCCCCTCAAAAAACCCTTTCCAATCAAGGCTGAGTCGATGTTCACCGCGAGTTAGAAAAAAATAAAATTTTTGCTAAAAATATCACAATTTTACTACTTTTTGCCCCGTTTTTTCATTTCACATAAACCTTTTTAAAAAAAGGTACGCATCGATAAATACTGGCTTCATGTCACCTTCATCAAAAAAAGTTCGAAAACTTATCTGTATAGCGCATGACCCCTTTTGCAAACTTCTCGGAGAATTTTTATTGCTGAAAAATTTGGTTTTTTGCTGAGGAAAATGGAGAAATTCGGAGATTTTTGTCTAATCGAAGTTTGTAGAGCCTTGATTTTATTGATCAAAACTCGGTGTACGTGAAACGGAGATTTGGAGAATATTTTTTGATTGGAGTATGTCCTAGCCCCCAAAAATCCCCCAACTTCAGGAGAGAATTTTAAGCGATCAATATTTACGATTAAGCGTCAGCTTTTTTGTTAAAATATTGATCATTTAACAATAATCTTTTTTGGAGTAAAAAATATGAGTACAAAGTTCAGTGAA
>CAMCME010000021.1 GCA_945875925.1 Rickettsia typhi
TGCGATCAATAGATTTTTAGTTTGGTATAGTACCTAAACTCATGAGATCTCTCACTGCGTTCGAGATGACAGATTATAAGTAATTCTAAGCAATACACAAAAAAATATACTCAAACTCCAAAGAGTTTGAGTATATTTGAAAATCACAAATAAAACTTTTCCTGAAGAAATTAATCCAAAGGAAAAGAATATTATCTTTTACGATAAGTTTGACCTTTACGAGCTTTTTTAAGACCGTATTTTTTACGCTCAACAACGCGTGAGTCGCGAGTCAAGAATCCACCAGCTTTTAATGCTTTGTGATTAGTTGGTTCAAAAGCAACAAGAGCTTTGCTAATTCCGTGAGCTAATGCACCAGCTTGGCCAGAAAGACCGCCACCAGCAATGGTTGAAACAACATCAAATTTATCTTCATTCTTAGTAGCGGAGAATGGGAATCTGATGATGTTGAATAGAATTTCTCTTCCGAAATAAGTTCTAGCATCGCGACCGTTAACTTCGATTTTGCCAGTTCCTTTTTTAATCCAAACTCTAGCTGCAGCATTTTTTCTTTTGCCAGTAGCATAAGATCTGCCTTGAGCGTCAATTTTTTGTTCTCTTGGAAGAGCTTGAATTTGATTCTCGTTAATTTCGATGATTTTTTCTTTTACAATTGAAGACATATTTTGTGATCAGTTTTAGTTATTTTTTATTTTTTCTATTCATTGCAGCAATATCTAGAACTTGGGGGTTTTGTCCTTGATGCTTGTGATCAGGGCCGTTATAGATATGTAATTTAACCATGATGTCTCGTTGTAATGGTCCACGAGATATCATTCTTGAAACTGAATTTTCTAGGATTCTTTCCGGGAAATTTCCTTCAAGAATTTGTCTAGCAGTTCTTTCTTTGATTCCACCTGGGTGGCCAGTGTGCCAGTAATACATTTTATCGGCTAATTTTTTACCAGTAAATTTGATTTTATCAGCGTTTATAACCACAACATGGTCACCACAATCAAGATTTGGTGTAAAAGTAACTTTGTGCTTACCGCGTAAAAGGTTAGCGATGATTGTAGAAACTCTACCTACAACTAGGTCTTGAGCGTCAATTAACCACCATTTTCTTTCGATTTCGCTTGGTTTAGCTGTATAACTTCTTGCTACGTAAGATTGCATAAATTTTGTTAAATTCGTTATTTTATTTCTGTTAGATCTAAAGCCTTGCAAAGCTTTGTAATCAATTTATTGGAGCTCTCTTGAAAGAAAGAGAGGCATTTCATCTTTGGGAAAGAGGCCGCGCATTAAAGTTGCCTATAACCAAATGTCAAATAATTTTTACTTTTAATGTTGATTGCTGAGATTCAAAGCAAGAAAGCGCTTTAAGAATTCTTAAAAAATTCTTCTCTAAGCAAGCTGAAATTATAAACATCAACATAGTTACCACGATGATAACGATGTTGGCGCAGACATCCTTCCAGCTTAAAACCGCAATTTAACAATAGGCTGTTTGAAGGTAGATTGTTTGTAGCTGTGAAAGCTTCAATTCTATTAACTGCCAATTCTTCAAAACCATACTCAGCAACCGCCGCAATGGCTTTTTTGGTAATTCCTTGGCGCCAATATTCTTTTGCTAAATCATAACTTATTTCGACGCGTCGGTGATAATTATTGTGAGAAGTTAAGCCGATTGAACCGATTAACTGGTTAGTATCTTTGCGGGCGATGGCGAAATAAATTCCGTCATTATTATAAAAAACATTACGCCAGTAATAAAGTTCTCGGCGAGCTTCTTCGATAGTTTGAGGAATTTCGCAAAGGATAAATTTATTTACTTCGGGGTCGGAATAATAATTAAAAAAATCCGCCACATCTTCTTCAGATTTCTCGCGCAAAATATAATCGCCTAAATCAATTTCTGGAGGAAATATTTTTTGTGAAAAATCTCTCATTTATAAACCTTTAATGTGACTTTGAATGACGGTGAAAATCAGCGCCCAACTTGATTTCTACAATTTTTACTGAACGGCTATCAGAATCGATAATTTTGAATTTTAGATGATTTTTCTCAATTTCTTCACCAATTTCAGGAATGCGTTTAAATGTTGCCATTACAAGTCCGCCAATAGTTTGAAAGCTATCTGATTCACTTTTAATTTCGCTTTGTAAAATTTCTTCAACTTTAGAAATCTCAACTCGGCCTCCGAAATGGAAAGTTGATTCATTGATTTTTTTTATTCTGAAAAAAGAATTATCCGAAGGCAAATCATGTTCATCTTCAATGTCTCCAACAATCTCTTCCATGATATTTTCGATTGTGACAAAACCATCAACGCCACCAAATTCATCCAAAACAATTGCCACATGAACTCTTGCCATGCGCATTCTTAGCATCAAATCGATAACTTTCATCGATCCTGGAACAAATAAAATTTTGCGTAAAATTTTAGAAAGAGAAAATCCAGAATGCTCCTGACATAGAAACACAGACAAGTCTTTACTGTGAATGAAACCGATAATTTCATCTAAAGTTTCTTTGAATACGGGAATTCTGGTGTGACCGTTATGAGTGATAATTTTTTTGATTTCTTGTAAATTGGCATCTTGGCTTATAGCAATTAAATCAGCTCTTGGCGTCATTATGCTATCAACTTTTTTCTCTCCTAAGGACGCAATATTTTTGATCATCTTCTTTTCTTCAAAGCTGATCAGCCTTTCTTTTTCATAGGTTTCAACCAAATGAGAAATTACAGAGAAAAAAGATTTTTTGGTTTTTTTGCCAAGTAAGTTGAGGAAAAAATCTAGTAATTTTTTGTGATGAGATTTGTTTCTTGGTTTTTTTGAATTGTGACTCGACGCGCCTTCCATTTGTTAAAAATTTTGTTAATATCTCAGAACTATTTAGTTCCTTTCGGCGTAAGGATTTGTAACGCCAATTTTTTTTAAGATTTTGATTTCTAGAGCTTCCATTTCTTCAGCCATTTTTTCATCTTCATGATCAAAGCCGATTAGGTGTAGAATGCTGTGTAAAATTAAGTGAGTTAGATGATCACGAAATTTCTTCTTTTGTGCAAGAGATTCTTTTTGTAGAGTTTGGTAAGAAATTATAATATCGCCCAGAAGTAGATATTGATGAGGCTTTACAGCTTCTTTAATTCCGATTTTTCTAATTAAATTTTCATCCATTGAAGGAAAAGACAAAACATTTGTGGCTTTGTTTTTACCGCGAAATTGCAAATTCATTTTTTTGATTTGGCCGTCTGAAACTAATAAAACAGATAGTTCAAGCTCAAAATTTTTAGTAAGAATCTTTTTTAAATCGGTTAGTGGAATTAATTTTTGACAAGTTTTTTCGACAAAATTTTCGATATTTTTTTCTTCCGACCATTTTTTACTTTTAGTTACAACATCAATAAAAATCATGCTTCACAGAAATTAAGATTGGGGCATTTGGTGAAATTTTTTGGACAGATTCTATCTTTTCCTTGTCCAGAAAAACATGCTGAATTTGAGCTGTTGCTTGCTTCACGACATATTTCTTTGAGAGATTTTATAAAATGTCCATCAGTGTTTAAAGCTGGTACTCTTAGATAATTTTTAGCGCCTAAGCTTAGAGCCAATTCTTTATATTGAATATCAAGTTCAACCAAAGTTTCGGAATGATCAGAGACAAAAGATATTGGTACGATGACGGGAATTTTTTTATCTATGATTGCTCTTCTTAATTCAAAATCAAGGCTTGGGCCAGTCCATTGTAGTGGCCCAACTTTTGATTGGAAGCAAACAGAGTGATCAATTTCGGCAAGAATTTCTGGTGCAGTTTGGTTTAAAGATTCTGATAAAATTTGCGCTAAATTTTCTAAAACTTTCGCAGTAGTCTGTTGAACATGGAAAACATAAGGGTCACCGGCATCTATAATTTTTTGTGGAAGTCCGTGAGCGGAAAATAAAAAGCGAAATTCAGGAATTTTATTTTCGTAAATTTTAAAGATGGTTTGTTTGATTAAAATGGCATGAGACCTTATAAAATCTGACTGGGTTGGATAGCAGCAAATATATTTAAGATCGATATTTTTGCCAAGTAAAGTTTGTTGGTGCTGAAATTTTGTAGCAAAATCGGTTAAAGAAGATTCGCTGGTGGTGGTAGAGAATTGTGGATAAAGAGGCAGCAAAATTGCGTTAGTTGGATCATATTTCATTACTTCTTTTATAGTCTCTGAAGCAAGAGGTGGTGCGTAACGCATTGCCACAAAAACTTTAAAATCTCCCAAAAAAGATAACTCTTTTTCTAAACTATGAGCTTGGGCTAAAGTTGTTTCAAGAATTGGCGATTTGCCACCAATTGCCGCGTAAATTTTTTGGGCTTTTTTATTTCTCATGTTCGAAATAAATTTAGCTAAAAAGAAGCGAAAAGGTTGTGGAAGACCAATGATAGCCTTATCGTTGAAGAGTCTAAAAAGAAATGGTTTTACAGCTTTTAAACTATTTGGTCCGCCTAAATTAAATAAAATTACGGCGGTTTTTTTATTTGGGTTTTTCATGTTAACGAGTTGTAATTTTTTTGAGAAATAAACTGAAAATAAATATGACGCAGAAAGTTGCGATCACGCTAGATCCCACAGCCAAGTTGTAATTATCGGCGATTTTGAAGGATAAAATTACATTGAACAAGCCAATTATCAAACTTAAAATTAACATTTGTTTTGCCGAAAGTGCAAAAATTCTGGCGATGGCGGCGGGTAAAACTAGAAGTGCGGTCATCAATAAAATTCCGACAATTCTTACAGAAAGCGCGATGGTGATGGCCAGCAAAATTAAAAAAGACAAATTCCAAAATTGAATTTTAATGCCGTCAATTTTAGCTAAATCGGAATTGATATTGATGAGTAAAATTTTTCTAAAAGCAAAAATCACATAGAAAATGGTGATGATGAAAATGGCAAGAAGCCCCCATATTTCTTGATTCCCCACAGTTAAAATATCGCCAAAAACATAAGTGCCCAGATTGATATCTTTGTTAAGAACATCATTCAAAATTATGGCTAAAGAAATGCAAAAATAAGAAGAAATTGCGATGATTGTGTCTTTAGAAAAATAAGGATTTTTGGAAGCAAGCCCAACTAAAATGGCGAAAAATAAGGCGAAGGCGATTAAGGCGGAAATTTGATTGGCATCAAAAATTACGCCCAAAGTGAAACCCAGAAGAATTGAGTGAGAAAGGCCGTCGCCAAAATAAGCTAGTCTTTTCCACAAAACGAAGACTCCTAAAAGACTGCAAGATAAAGTGACTAGAGTTAAAGCCAAAAATGGCTTGATAAGAAATGATTCAATCACTTAGATTTTGGATATTATTGTTGGAATTTCTGTCTAAATAAGACTTTAGATTTGAGGATTAGTGGAAGCAAAGTTTTTCATATTATAAGAAGATCAAAATAATTTAAAATATTCATGTCAGATAAAGTTCATAACTCGCTTTCTTCATTTATGAAAAAGCAAATTAACCAAAAATCTAGCAAAAATTCTTCTGGCAAATCTTCTTTATTTGCGGGTGAAGGCAAAGATGATGCGGATAAAAAAGACAAAACTGAAGAAGAGTTAGAGCAAGAAAAGGCATTGGAAGAAGCTAAAAAAGCATCGCGTAATAAAGCTGCTGCAAAGAATCAAGCGGGAATGTATAAAAAGATGATATTAGAAACCGTTCTTAAATATAGTTTTGTGATTATAGCTTTTTCATTTTTCTCTTTTGCCGTTATGAAATTAGGGCCTATAGCCGCTAAATTTTTTGGCGGATTGATCCATAATCTAGTTATGGGCGTTTTTAAATAACAATTGTCTAGAAGTCATTGACTGTAGAGGCGACAGTTTGTCTGTTTGACTTTTAATTTTTGATATTTACAACGACGCCCTCGAAAAAAATAAGTGAAAAATAAGAAACAAAATATTAGCAGCTTTAACCTTGAAGCTATAATCAAAGACAAATCAAATAATCCAATGGTCAAAAAATCAGAAGCTAACCTCGGCAAAGCCAAGAGCTTGGTAGTCGGGAAGCAAAAAGAATTCTCAAAAAAAGATCTGTTACAATTTTATCAAGACATGTTGATGATCCGCCGCTTTGAAGAAAGAGCTGGACAGCTTTATGGTATGGGTTTAATTGCCGGTTTTTGTCATTTATATATTGGTCAAGAAGCAATTGCCACAGGCATGCGCGCTACTATGCAAGAAGGAGATAGAGTTATTACAACTTATCGTGATCACGGGCATATGTTGTCAGTTGGATCTGATCCTAAAAAAATCATGGCAGAATTGCTGGGAAGACAAGATGGTTCTTCAAAAGGTAAAGGTGGTTCGATGCATTTATTTGATTTAGAAAAAAGATTTTACGGTGGACATGGAATTGTTGGAGCTTCGGTTCCAATTGGTGCTGGGCTTGCTTTTGCTGATAAATATTTAGGAACTGACAATGTTACTTATTGTTATTTCGGAGATGGCGCGGCTCATCAAGGCCAAGTTTATGAAAGTTTTAACATGGCAAAAATTTGGAATTTGCCAGTGCTTTTCATCATTGAAAATAACCATTATGCAATGGGAACTTCAGTGGCTCGCTCTTCTTCAGTTGACGAGCTTCACAAGCGCGGTATCGGTTTCAATATTCCGGGTGTGAAAATTGATGGAATGAATATTTTTGAAGTGATCAAAGAAGGTCAAAAAGCTGTTGATTATGTTAGGTCTGGAAATGGTCCAATCATTGTTGAGATGGATACTTATCGTTATCGCGGACATTCAATGTCTGACCCTGCAACCTACAGAAGCAAAGAAGAATTAAACTGCAAAAAAGAATTAGACCCTATTGATACTTTGCGTGAACATGTTTTGAGCAATAAAATTGCTTCAGAAGATGATTTCAAAAAGATCGATAATTTGATTAAAGAAGAAGTTAACGAGATCGTAGAATTTGCAAAAAACAGCCCAGAGCCTGATGTATCTGAGCTTATGACTGAAATCTATAAATAATAATTCACATGACAATTAGAAAATTAACAGTTCGTGAAGCCCTTCGTGAAGCGATGGCGGAAGAAATGAGATCTACTCCAGAAGTTTTTGTAATGGGTGAAGAAGTGGCTGAATATAACGGCGCTTACAAAATTACTCAGGGGCTTTTGGCTGAATTTGGTGCAAAAAGAGTTATTGATACTCCAATCACTGAACATGGTTTTGCCGGTATCGCAGTTGGTGCGGCTTTTGTTGGACTTAGACCGGTTGTTGAATTCATGACTTTCAACTTCGCTATGCAAGCAATTGACCAAATCGTCAATTCAGCTGCAAAAACTAATTACATGTCGGGTGGAAAAGTTGGATGTCCGATAGTTTTCCGTGGCCCAAACGGCGCTGCTGCTAGAGTTGGTGCGCAACATTCACAATGTTACGCCGCTTGGTATGGTGCAATTCCGGGCTTAAAAGTTGTGGCTCCCTACAGTGCAGCTGATGCGAAAGGTTTGTTGAAAGCTGCAATTCGCGATGCTAATCCTGTAGTTTTCTTGGAAAATGAAATCACTTACGGCTTCTCTTTCGAAGAAGATTATGATGATGATCACATTGTTGAAATTGGCAAAGCCAGAATCATGCGCGAAGGCACAGATATTACAATCATCGCATTTTCTCTTACTGTAAAATATGCTATGGAAGCTGCCGAAGAATTAGCAAAAGAAGGCATTGAAGCGGAAGTTATTGATCTTCGTTCAATTCGCCCTTTGGACCGTGAAACTATCATCGAATCAGTTAAAAAAACTTCTCGCTGCGTTACTGTTGAAGAAGGTTTCCCATTCGCTTCAATTGGCAGTGAAATTGCCTCTTTATTGATGGAAGAAGCTTTTGATTATTTAGACGCTCCTGTGAAAAAACTTGCCAGTATGGATGCGCCTCTTCCTTATGCGGCGAATCTTGAAAGTTTGGCCTTGCCAAAAACTCATGATGTAGTTGCTGCAGCTAAAGAATTGTGCTATCGTAATCGCTAATTCTTAAAACAATGTTTTTATACAATTTTGTTAAAAAACATAGCATCACTAAAAGGCTGTTCGTTTCTTATGTAACGGCCTTATCAGTCGTAATTTATTTCGTCTTTTGTACAGTTTTTGGCAGCAAAGGTTTGGTGGAATATTTTTCTCTCAAAAATAAAATTGCTGGAAGAGAGGAGGTCAAAAAAGAGTTATCTTCAAAAATGCAAGCTAAACAAAATAAGGTTGATGGCATGAATTTAAATTCACTAGACATTGACCTTTTAGATGAACAAGCGCGCAAAGTTTTGGGCTATGCTGGTAAAAATGAAGTAGTGGTTTATCAAGATAAAAAATCCTCAATAAGTAAAGAATCAAACAAATGAATCAAATCTCTCTAAAAAATGAGATGTATCGCAAAGCTATGCATCTGTTACTAGTTTTTATCCCAATTTCTTATTGCCTTTTGGGTAAATGGAAAAGCATGGCGATCTTTGCTGCAATCTCTACAATTGTGGTTTCGCTTGATTATATGCGTCGCACTAATCCTGCAGTAAAAACAATTTTCCTTAAAATATTCGGTTTTGTTTTAAGGCCTCACGAAATTGAAGAAAATAAATTTTGTGGCGCAAGTTGGGTGGCCTTTTCAACTTGCATCAACTTTTTATTATTCAAACCTGAAATTGCGGTTACGGCTTTTTTAATCTTAGTAATTTCCGATTCATCTGCGGCAATTGTCGGCAGAAATTTTACCAGCCAAGCTTTTTTTGAAAAAACTCTTTATGGTTCGGCAGCATTTTTTGCTACGGGATTAATTGTTCTATTTGCCTGTGGTGGATTTTACGGAGTAAAATTCTGGTTTTATTTCTTCGGAATATTCTCGCTTTGCGTGGTTACTTTAATCGAAGCTCGTCCAAGTTTTTTCAATGTTGATGATAATTTTATGATCCCGATTTCTTTTTCGGTGATCATGACCACATTTGATATTATGTGGAATTACGCTTATTAGTTTAGCTCTTCTCGGTGTCATTCCTGCGCAGGCGGGAATCCAGTGCGATTTTATAACATAGAGGAAACTCACTTCTGAATTCCCGCCTACGCGGGAATGACAAAAGGAGACAAAATTTTTATTTAGATGATTTTCCCTAAAGATTTTCCAGACAAGATTCGCTCGACGATTTTAGCTTCTGAGGTTGTTGGTAAGAAGGTAAAGTTAAAGTTGCGTGGCAAGGAATTTACAGGTCTTTGCCCCTTTCATAATGAAAAATCTCCCTCATTCACAGTTAATGATCAAAAAGGTTTCTACCATTGTTTTGGCTGCGCGGCGCATGGCGATGTGATTAGTTTTGTGATGCAAAGTGACGGCATGGAATTTAAAGATGCTGTGATAAAATTAGCCGATGATTTTGGTATTCCAGTTCCAAAAGTTAGATTTGACGCGGCTTTAGAAGAAAAAATTGACCGCGATGTTTTGATCTTAGAAAAAATCTGCCAATTTTTTGAAAAAAATCTCATAACTCCAGCGGGTAGTTCGGCAATTTCTTACTTACAAAAAAGAGAAATTTCTGCCAATAATATCAAAAAATTTCGTTTAGGTTTCGCCCTAAATTCTTATGAAAGCCTTACCAATTTTTTAAAGTCTGAAGGATTCACCGACCTAGAAATATCAAGAACAGGCGTGATTGGCAAAAATGAACAAGGAAAATTTTATGACAAATTTAGAAATCGCATAATTTTTCCCATCACCAATAAAAAAGATCAAGTTATCGCTTTTGGTGGCCGCACAATTTCAGATGATTTGCCGAAATATTTAAATTCGGCAGAAACCGATTCCTTCAAAAAAAATCAAACTCTTTACAATTTTTTCTTCGCCCGCAAACCAATATTTTCCAAAGGTTATGCTGTGGTGGTTGAAGGTTATATGGATGCGATTTCGTTATTTATAAATGGTGTAGAAAATGTGGTAGCTGGACTTGGAACTGCTTTGGGCCAAGAGCATTTGAAAGAATTATTTTTTACAACCGACAAAATTATTATTTGTTTAGATGGCGATTCAGCTGGAATTCGCGCTGCTAAAAGAGTTTCTGAATTGGCACTTCCTTTGATCAATGCTAAGAAAAATATCGCCTTCACTTTCTTGCCAAATGATTTGGATCCTGATGATTTTATTAAAAAATTTGGCGCCAAAGAATTAGAAAAACTTTTTCTAAATGCGACTCCACTTTCTCAAAGCCTGTTTGACTTTGCTTTGATTGAATTAGGCGCGGATAAAAAAGATAAAATAAGCGCCGAAATGAAGGCGAAAATTGAGGCAAATTTAGCGACAAAAATTGAGACGATTAAAGATGCTACTTCCAAAAAATATTTCTCATTTTTCTTCAAAGATTTGCTTTATTCTTTAGGAAAAAATATTGGAAAAAACCCAGAGAGAACATACGAAAAAAATGATGGCAAAAAATTTGGAAAAAACCAGAAACAACTAACTCAAAACACAGAAAGCCTTTCGAGCAAAACTTACGCCAAACCTTTAAGCAACGCTGCCGAAGCTTTATCAAAAAACATCATTTCTTTAATAATAAAATTTCCCGAATTATCTGAATTTCGCGATGATAATTTTGATATCAGAGAATTAAGATTTGCTAGCGACGAAATGACAAATTTGAAAGAATTGGTAATCGAGGCGATAGATGAAAATAAAGGTGTGACGGCAGAAGAGATAATTCAAATTCTAGAAGAATCTTTAGAAAATATTGGAGAAGGTGGAGCCGAGAAAAAAGATGTTTCAGACTTGAAGAATGTGCTTGCAAGCATTAGTTACATTACATTAGAGTTCGCCAGAACAAAATTTAGCATCCTACTTTTGAAAGATTTATTACTTCAAGTAGATCAGCAATATAAAGAAGCTCTAAGTAGAATTGATGAAATAGAAACTCATCAAACTGCAATTACCAACCAAAAGATCAAAGAAATTTCTGATTACAAGGCATCTCTGGAGCAGAAAATCTTGTCCATAGAAAAGGACCTTACCTAATATTTTTTAGAGGAAATATGGCGATAAAAAAGAAAGTTACCAAAGCTAATATGAAAAAAACTCCAGCGAAAAAAGTTGTTGCAAAAAAGGCGCCAGTTAAGGCTGTAGCGAAAAAAGTTGTCGCAAAGAAACCAGTTAAAAAAACTGCCGTTAAAATTGTAAAGAAATCCTCTCCAGCCCCGAAAGCTAAGAGTAAACCCGTAAAGAAAGTTATTAAAAAAATGGCAAAAAAAGTAGCTTCAAAAATTGTTAAAAAAGTTCCGACCCAAAAAATTAACTCTAAACTTGTCGCTAAAGTTGTGAAAAAGCCTGTAAAGCCTGCGGCAAAAGTTGTGGCAAAAAATAAAAAAGCAGAAGTTAAAAAACCTGTAAAAGCAGCTAAAGTTGTTCTTAAGAAAAAGGATTTAAAGCCAGTAAAACCGGTGAAAGTGGTGAAAGAAAAACCAGTTAAAAAAATTAAAGAAAAAGTTGTTAAGGAAAAAGCTCCAAGAAAAGTTAGGGCTAAAAAACCTAAGCCAAATAAAGGTTCAATCAAAGATAATACCGACGCCTTAGCTGAGAAATTTCAATTAATTCAAGGTGTAAAATCTGCACTTTTACAAAAAGATGATGAAGGCAAAAAGCTTTCAAATGATTTGGCTGACAGATTGAAAGTGATGTTGGCTTTGGGTAAATCTCAAGGCTTCTTAACTTACGATCAAATTAATGAAAATATTGATTCTGATATCGATCCGAAAAAATTAGATCGCATTTTGGATATTTTGACTGAGTTCAAAATTCAAATTATCGAAAAAGAAGATGATTTAGAAAAACTTCTTGAAGAAGGATTGGCCGCGAAAGACGAAGAAAAAAGCCAAAAACGCAGTGAAGATTCGGTTAAAACTTATTTGAAATCGATGAGCAGCGTAAAACTTCTTACTCGTGAAGATGAAGTTGCGATTGCTATGCGTATTGAAGATGGAAGAAATAAAACCGTGAAGGCTCTTTATCAAAGCCCGATGTTGATGAAGCATTTTATTGAATGGTATGACGGCCTTGCTGGCGGCGCCATTTTGCTTCGCGACATTATCAGAATTGACGAAACTTACAATTCTGAGTTAGAAGAAATGATTAAAAACAGTGAACAACAAGCTGCGGAAAATCAAGAAATTCAAGCGGCTAACGAAGAAGATGTAACTGCGATTATTAACGAACAAGTTGATGCTGCTGCAGAAACTGTTGAAGAATCTCTGTTCGAAGATGAAGAACTTCAAGAAATTGATGAAAGTGTGGTTTCATTTGTTTCGATGGAAAGAATTTTGATGCCAAAAATGTTAGATTTATTCCAAAAAATCTCACAAGCTTGCCAAAAAATTCTTGATAAATCTTCAGATAAAACTCGCCAAGAAATTGAAAATGACAAAGATATTCAAAAGCTAAAAACTGAATATGAAAAACTTTCTGAAGAAGTTAGTTTCAATGATTCTTTGATCAAAGCTTTGGTTGAACAGCTTTATGAAGCTCACACTAAATTGATTGGAATGGAAGTTGAATTATTGAAACTTTCACAAAATCACAGCATTGATAAAACTGACTATTTAAAAAATTATGTTGGTTTTGAAGATGGTCATCAATGGTTAGAAAAAATCTCGAAAATTAAAGATAAAAGATGGAAAAGTTTCTATAATGAAGAAATCGAAAAAATTCTCGATATTCAAAATAGAATTACCAAATTGACGAAAATCATGGGGTTAAATCTTCCTGATTTTAAAAACCTGATCAATGTGGTTAGAAAGGGCCAAAATGAAGAATTAAAGGCTAAAAAAGAAATGATTGAAGCCAACTTGCGTTTGGTGGTTTCGATTGCGAAAAAATATACCAATCGCGGTTTACAATTCTTAGATTTGATTCAAGAAGGAAATATTGGTTTGATGCGTGCGGTTGATAAATTTGAATATCGCCGTGGTTATAAATTCTCAACTTATGCAACTTGGTGGATCAGACAAGCAATTACCCGCGCTATTGCTGATCAATCTCGCACCATCAGAATTCCGATTCACATGGTTGAAACAATTAACAAAATTGTAAAAACTTCTCGTCAACTTACTCAAGAGCTGGGCAGAACTCCAGATGCGCAAGAAATTGCTGATAAGCTTTTAATGCCAGTGGATAAAGTTAGAAAAGTTCTACGCACTTCGAAAGATCCGGTGAGTCTTGAATCTCCGGTTTCTGGTGATGACGATGATAGTATTTTGGGTGATTTCATTGAAGATAAAACTGCCGTGTTACCTTTTGATGCGGCTTCACATTCTAAGTTAAAAGAAGTGACTACTCAAATGTTGTCATCTTTAACTCCTAGAGAAGAAAGAGTGCTTCGTATGCGCTTTGGTATCGGAATGGTTACAGACCACACTTTGGAAGAGGTTGGTAAACAATTTTCAGTTACTCGTGAACGCATCAGACAAATTGAAGCGAAAGCTTTGAAGAAATTGCAACATCCGAAAAGATCTAAATTGTTGAAGAGTTTCTTGCAAGATGCTTAAGCGTTTTGTGAATGTTTAAAAAAAGAGCGACCTTCTTAATTGGAGGGCCGTTTTTATGTGTAAAATGTGTTTTCTCTAAGTGTTATTGAAGTTAATTAGGAAGTTAAATTGGGAATTTTATGAAAGAAGATAGTGTTTGTAGTTGGACTGAATCTGAAAATAAATATCCACCTATTTGCTGCATCAAGAATTATCAAGGTAAAGATGAAAATGGAAGTTTGGCTTTCTTAAAAGATTTTTACATCAATGTTTGGGCTAAGTATCAAAGTTATTTAGAAAATGATAAGAAGTTGTATGAAATTTTTGATAAAAAATATGATGAAAATATCCTCGTAACTGAAGCTAGAGTTGGGCTTTTAGATTCGATGTATCGAACTCAAGTTACATCAATTAATGAGATTTTAGAAATTGTTAAAAAATTTTGTAAAGGAGAGCGATATAAAGAGGGTGGTTTTAAAGACGGTTGTATTGAGCGGGCGATTAAATTGATTGAGGAAAGAAATGAGGAAAAAGCAAAAGAACGAAAAGACCAAAATTTAGAGGCCGTTAGCAAAAAAGATATTCGTGAAGAAATATCATTTTTTAGCAAATATTGTCACTGGTATAATGAGGTGAATAATCATAAGGCGATGCCAATTTATGACAAAAATGTTAGGGTTGGGCTAGCGTGCTATAACAATGATGAAGAGTTTGAGAAGATTTATGAAAATACATATCAGAGCATAAGAACATATTCGACAGGTGAAAAAGCACTTTTGGATCAGGTTAATAAATTTATCACAAATTTAGAACTGTATGAAAGTGGTAATCTTTTAGGCGAGAGTCGAAATATTACAGGAATTAATGAGAAGGTCTCAATTTACCGCCTCGTTGATAAATTTTTGTGGTTAACTTTCAAAATTCTGGTTTCAAAGATAGAAGAAAAAGCGAAGAAAAATACAGAAGAAGATGTAAAGAAAGGAAGTAAGAAAACTAAAAAAATACAACAAACAGTACCAAAGGAAGTGATGCAGGGATATGAAGCGATTATTGGTCGGATCCAAGTCAGAAATGTAAACACTTAAGTGATGTTAAGCAAAAGTAATTAAAAAAGTGATCTTCTTGCTTTGGTATGGGGCCGCTTTTTTTGTGTTTGTTTAATAATCAGGAACCTTCAGGTGGTTTCGACTCCGCGTGGGCCAACGGTCTTTTAGTTCTCAGTTAACTATTTCTTGAGGAATTTTTTGCTTAAAAAAGCGGTGAGAGGAAGTAAAACCCAAATGCTTTCTAGGATTATGAAAGGAAGGCTGTCAGTAACTAAAGCGTAATAAAGTAAGCACAAGCCACCGAAGAAATTCAGTAATTTATATTCGTTAGATTCACCAAAACTGCTTCTAAATAGTGTTATTCCTAGAGCTACAACGCAAAAAAAGCTACCTAAAATTCCGATATATAAATACATATTTTGGAAATGAGTTTGAGATTGTCTTGGAAAGGGATCCCGGAACAAGTTCAGGATGAAGAGAAGGAAAAATTGATTTTATTCAAAGAATCCGTCATCCCGAACTTGTTTCGGGATCTTTTTTTGCACATTGTGGACTTAAAAAAAGGAGTCCAATTTCTCGGACTCCTAATTATTTCTTACTTACGAAGCCTTTTAAATCCAGCTTCTAAATCTTCTTTCAGATCTTCAAGATCTTCCAAACCAACATTAATTCTCAAGCAAGTTTTGCCGCTGTGAGGCCATTTTGTGGCGGTTCTTACACTTTCTGCGTCAAAAGGCAGAATCAAAGATTCATAACCACCCCAAGAATATCCCATGCCGAAATAATGTAATTTATCAACCATTTTGGCGATTGCTTCATTAGAATATTTGCGGTCTAAAATGATGGAGAATAAACCTGCGGCACCTGTGAAATCGCGTTTCCACAAAGCATGATTTTCATCAGATTCTAAGGCGGGATATAAAGCTTGAGAAACTTCTGGTCTTTGTTCCAACCACTTAGCCAAAGCCAAAGCGGTTTTGAAGCAATGATCCATCCTTATTTTTACTGTGCGCAAACCTCTTTGTACCATGTAAGAAGAAAATGGAGCTGCAGTTACAGCCATATATCTGAAGGCTTCATAGATCACTCTGAAATGTTTTTCTTGCACAGTGATTGAGCCCATCATCACATCAGAATGTCCGTTGATGTATTTGGTTAAAGCGGTTACCGAAATGTCAACGCCGTGATCAAATGGTTTGAAGAAAATGCCGCTGGCCCAAGAGTTATCAAGGATTGTTACAACGCCCATTTTTTTGGCAATTTTACAAAGTGCAGCCACATCTTGAATTTCAAAACTCAAAGATCCAGGGCTTTCCATGAATAGAACTTTGGTATTTTTCTTGATCAGTTTTTTAATATCTTCGCCGATTCTTGGATCGTAATAAGTGGTTTCAACGCCGAATTTTTTTAAGAACTTATTGGCGAAACCACGAGTTGGAGAATAGACATTGTCAGGAATTAACATGTGGTCGCCCTGTTTTAAAAAGGCAATCAAGGCCGTGTTAATTGCAGCAGCACCACCCGAAGTTACAAAAGTATTGTAACCACCTTCAATATCAGCAATGGCTTTTTCTAAAGCGAAGTTGCTTTGAGTTCCATAGCGACCATATTTAAGTTCGTAAGGTTCAACCAAATCATTATTGGAATAGCCTCTTTCAGCGTAAAGTAGATCTTTGAGGGTTGGAAAAACGATTGTGGAGCTTTGATAAATCGGAGGATTTACCATGCCGCCTTGTTCTTTTGGATCACGACCAGCGTGGATGATGCGAGTTGCTTCACGAATTTTTTTATCCATATTTACCTCAATAAATTATCACTTGAAAGAAGTGGTCCTAATTTTTTACCAGCCAAAATATGTACATGAAAATGTGGTACAGTTTGATGGGCATTAGAACCAATATTTGAAATTAAACGAAAGCCGTTATCAGCAACTCCGAGAAGAGTTGCGATCTCATTAACTTTTTTGAAAAAATATGAAATTTCTTCAGAATTTGCCTTAGAGGTGAAATCTATAAAATCTAAATACTCACCCTTCGGAATAACCAAAGCGTGAGTTGGAGAGGCTCTAGAAATATCATGAAAAGCCAAAATCCTTTCATCTTCGTAAATTTTATTGGCAGGAATTTCTCCGCGAATAATTTTAGCAAAAATGTTATTTCTGTCGTAGCTCATATAATTATTTAGAATTTTCTACATCAGCTGCTACACGCACTTTAATCATAGCATCTGGATCATTAACTTTTCCGCTTCCAGGAGCGCCTTTTTTGATTTTATCAACAAATTCCATGCCTTTAATTACGCGGCCCCAAACTGTATATTGAGTGTCTAAAAATCTAGAATCAGCGGTTACGATGAAGAATTGGCTGTTACCACTATTTGGGTTAGAAGCGCGAGCCATTGAAACGGCGCCACGAATGTGAGGTTCATCAGAAAATTCTGCTTTCAAATCTGGCAATTTGCTGCCACCCATTCCAGTTCCAGATGGATCGCCAGTTTGAGTCATGAAATCATCAATTACGCGGTGAAATACGATTCCGTCATAAAATCCTTTGCGAGTTAAAGTTTTAATTCTTTCAACATGTTGAGGAGCAATTTTTGGCAACATTTCAATTACCACGCGACCATATTTTAAGTCGATGTAAAGGATATTTTCTAAATCTTTATTCACCTTTGTTGTTGGAGCTGCTTTTGCTGCGGTAGTCATGGAAGAAAAAATTAAAGTTAAAACGGCTAAAAAAAAGGAAATTCTTTTCATAAAATTCGTTATTTTGTGAAGGTTAATTGGTTGTGAATGATGTGTTGTGGCGTAGCTCGCGTTTTCTATGGTTAGAGAAAAATTTTTGCAACAGCATATTTGAAATATTTAAGGTAATTATCCCTTGACACACAAAAAATAAGTCCTTAGAGTATGTGTTTATTGATTTAAACCCTATTCACAGGCTTATTTATGAACTTTCAAGAATTTAAAAAGAAATTCCCAAGCGAACCAAAGATTATCGCTTACTTCGTTAAAGTGAGATACAAAGACGGTTTGGTGTGTAATCACTGCGGCGGCAGCGAAGAGCAAATTTACCAAAGGCTTGATTTGCCAAAGATGTTTGAATGCAAAAGTTGCGGTAATTCATTTTCGGTTTTCGCTGGAACAATCTTCGAGAAATCTTCAACTGATCTAAAAAAATGGTTCTATGCAATTCATCTTTTCTTGAACGGCAAAAAAGGAATCAGCGCACTTCAATTACAACGCGAAATTGGCACAACCTATAAAACCGCTTGGCGTATGCTTCGCCAGATTCGTCTTGCGATGGGAAATAAGAAAAAGAAAAGCGACAAAAAAGATGATGATAACGATGACGATTTCATGCAAACCATCATTGAAATTGACGAAACCTACCTCGGTGGCAAAGCAGAAAACAAACATATGAGTGAAAGAGTTTCTGCTAAAGGCATTTTTGAGAAGATGATTGTTTTGGGGATGCTTGAAAGAGACAAAGAGGTTAGAGCCTTTGTTTTAGATGATGCAAAGCGGGATACAATCATGGCTAAGATTCACGAGAATGTGAAAAAAGGCAGCCAAATTATGACAGATGAGCACAAAGCTTATTACTGGCTTTATAGTCAATATCAGCACCAAGTTGTTAATCACTCAAAGGGTCAATACAAGAAAGGTGCTGATGCTCACACAAATTCAATCGAAGGCTTCTGGTCAACTTTGAAGCGTGGCGTTTATGGAATTTATCACCATGTGAGCAAGAAGCATTTGCAGCTTTATGTGAATGAATTTGCGTTCAGATATAACAACAGAAAAAATAAAGGGATGTTTGATCTAGTATTGGCTCAGGCTATTTTGTAGCTTCGCAGGTATTTTGTCTTTTTAGAATTTCTTGAAGGTTGCACTTATTGTAGCATTCCAAAATCACGCCGTTTTTACATTTTAGCGCATCCATTTCGCTTTCCAATTTATTGAATCTTCCCATTACCCAAACATTGATTATCCATCCAATTAGAAGAGCAGCAACAGTAATTACTCCAATCACAACTCCAATTGTCTTAGAATCTTTTTTGATGTAATCATCGAGTTTTAATTCCTCTCTAGAAACTAGACTCGGCATTTTGGTGTTTATATCTCTTAAACTTGCAGAATGTTCATTTAACGATCTAACTATTAGATCATAAGCCTGAGTAGCCTTCTGCGTCTTTGGTTTAGATTGATCTAATTCTCCACCCAAAGACGAAATATCATCACTAATTGGAGTTTCAAAGTCCTTTAAAATTTGTATTTCGGAAGATTTCTTTTTTGCCATTAGCTAATTTTGATTAGTTTGGCGATCTTAGTATTTAAAATTTCTCTTAAATCTTCCCTAGATAATACATTAGAAATTTTGTTATCCCCTTTTATTTCGGAATGGAAATTAGTATTAAGATACAACCCCTTTTCCTCTTTGTGCTTAGCTGAGGTAATGGTTAAATTAAGCTTCGTAAACAAATCTATTTTATATACCAATTTTACCAAACCACTTTCAAGATCTTCATCTTTATCAACTTGTGAAATTAAGTTATTAATTATGATTTTTTCAGGATCCTTCATAGGATAAAATACTTCATAATTTATTCCGAGCGATCCTATTTTGCTTTTCTTGCCCGATTTTACAGCTATCAAGCTTGCCAGTCCTTTTACATATTCATCAGGATTTTCTTTTTTCCCTTTATCTGCGTTATATTGGATAGTTAGTTTAAAAGGCTGCTCAAAAACAAATTTTAAACTACCATCTTTGGTTTCAAACTCACGCACAGTAAAGAGTGATTTAGTATTTTCAATTATTTCGCTCTCCGAATGTTTATCATAAGATTCCAAGACTAGTTGGAGCGCAAAAACACTAGCAATATCTTTAAAAATATTTCCTACTTGATCAGAGAAGCTAATAACTTGATTCTCCTCTGTCGGATACATGTCAGAGAGAAATGTTATTGAATAAGAAATTGTCTTAAAATTTTCGTTCATTATTTTTAGTGAGGTTAGTTTTTGAATTTCACGCAGCATATTAAATTGAGGTTTAGTTAATAATCAAATTTTGTAAAAGGGAAGTTGTTTTTGTGCGAGAGGGGATAATTGCCAAATTTAGAGAAGATTTTTTCTTGTTTATTCTAAGAGGATTTATAAATTTGCCCAGCTTCAAATAAAACAATATGTTTGCAGGTTCTTTTACATCTTTTTTCAAAGAATGTGATTTAAATTAATTTTAAGGATTGTTTGCCATGTCAATTAATAAGGTGATTTTAGTCGGAAATGTTGGTCAAGACCCAGAGGTTAGATCAACTCAAGATGGTCGTGAGATTGTAAATTTCTCACTTGCAACTTCTGAAAGTTGGAAAGATAAAGCAACTGGTGAAAAGCGTGATAAGACCGAATGGCACCGAGTAGTAGTTTTCTCTCAAGGCCTAGTTGGAATTGTGAAAAACTATGTAAAAAAAGGTACTAAAATTTACCTAGAAGGTTCTTTGCAAACTAGAAAATGGACTGACAATGCTGGCGTGGAAAAATTCACTACTGAAATTGTTTTACAAAATTTTAACTCAACATTGCAAATTCTTGATTCAAGAAATTCATCTGGTGGTGATTCTTCTTATTCATCTGGTGGTTCATCAAGTCAGAAATCATCCAGAGGCAATGATGTTTCAGTTGAAGAACATGATGATGAAATTCCGTTTTAGTCAAAAAAGATTTTTAACAAATATTTAATTTAAAAATTACCCAAATTACTCGCGAATTTGGGTAATTTGTTTTTTCTCTCACAAACACTCTTTCAAGTTATGCCGGTAGTTTCGATCAATAAAAAAGATTATACAATTCCTGAGGGAATTACAATTATCCAAGCTTGCGAAACAGCTGGAATTGAAGTTCCAAGATTTTGTTATCATGAAAGATTGGCAATTGCCGGAAATTGTCGCATGTGTTTAGTAGAAGTTGAGGGTGGTCCACCAAAGCCTGTGGCATCTTGCGCGATGCCTGCTGTTGATGGAATGAAGATTCACACTGACACGCCGATGGTAAAAAAAGCTCGCGAAGGTGTGATGGAATTTTTATTAGCAAATCACCCGCTTGATTGCCCAATTTGCGACCAAGGTGGCGAATGTGATTTGCAAGACCAAGCATATCAATATGGCAGTGGTAAAAGTGAATATCATGAACATAAAAGGTCGGTAAAAGAAAAAGACATGGGGCCTTTGGTGAAAACCCAAATGACTCGTTGTATTCATTGTACTCGTTGTGTGCGCTTTATAACTGATGTGGCGGGAGTGCCTGAAATTGGTGCTGTGGGGCGTGGCGAAACAATGGAAATTACAACTTATTTAGAAAAATCTTTAACTTCTGAACTTTCAGGAAATGTTATTGATCTTTGCCCAGTTGGCGCTCTTACTTCTAAGCCTTATGCTTTTAAAGTTAGAAGTTGGGAATTGAAAAAAACCGAATCAATTGATGTGATGGATGCTTTTGGAAGCAATATCCGCATCGATTCTCGTGGTTTTGAAGTGATGAGAATTTTACCGCGTTTGAATGAAGAAGTTAATGAAGAATGGATTTCTGACAAAACGCGTTTTGTTTATGACGGCTTGAAATATCAACGCCTTGATAAAGCTTATGTGAAAAAAGACGGCAAATTAGTGGCTGCTGATTTTGCTGAAGCTGTGCAAGCAATTGTTGCAAAAGTTAAATCGGTTCAAGGCAGTGAAATTGCGGCTTTAACTGGACAATTTTCTTCAGCAGAAGAAATTTTCGCTTTGAAAAATTTGGTTAATAAGCTTGGTTCAGACAATATTGATTGCCGTTTAAATGGTGAAAAAATTAATGCTAAAGACCGCGCTTCGTATCTTTGCAATACTACAATTGCGGGTATTGAAGAGGCTGACGCTTGTTTGTTAATTGGTGTGAATCCTAGAAAAGATGCGCCATTATTAAATTCTCGTATCAAAAAAAGATCTCTGAACGGCAAAATTAAAATTGCTGCAATAGGATGTACTGCTGATTTGACTTATGATTATGAAAAGTTGGGTGATGAAGTTTCTCTTCTGCAAGACATCCTTGAAGGCAAATCAAAATTCAGCGAAATTTTAGCAAAATCTCAAAAACCAATTCTGGTTTTGGGTTCAGAGTTAACTTCTAGAAAAGACGGCGCGGTGATTTTGAATTTAGCCAAAAAAATCGCTGAGAAATTCAATTTAGTTAAAGATGGTTGGAACGGTTTTAACCTTTTAACTAAATCGACTGGATTGATTAATGGCTTAGAACTTGGCTTTGTTTCAAGCGATGCAAGCGTTAATACTAAATCAATTTTAGAAAAAACTTCATCTGGAGAAATTAAAGTAATTTTCTTGCATGGTGTTGATGATGATATCGATTTTTCTGCACTTAAAAATTCTTTCGTAATTTACATCGGATCTCATGGTGACAAAGGCGCGAAAGCGGCGGATGTAATTTTACCAGCTTGCGCTTATAGCGAAAAAGAAGCTCTTTATGTGAATTTGGAAGGTCGTGTGCAATTAAGCGCGCAAGCGGTTTTTGCTCAAGGTGAAGCCAAAGAAGATTATAAAATTATTTTGGAATTAGCGCAAAATTTAGGTGTTGATTTAGGATATAAAAATCTTGTTGAGCTTAGAAATGCTTTGATTGCGGCTAATGCAAATTTTTCTAATTTGGATAAAGTTATAAAAGCTGATTGGATTAATTCGGCTAATATTTCTGAAGAGTTACTTACAGAAAAATTAACTGCCAAGGATTATAATTTCTATTTGACGAATCCTATTGCTAGAGCTTCTCGCACTCTCAATAAGTGTGGAAATTAGCTTTAAGTTTTAAGGAAAATTACAAAATAAAATTCCCAAGTTCTTAAAGACCTTGGGAATTTTTTTGTGTGTAAGTAACAAAAAAAGTGCGTTATACCAAACTAAAGATATTTAGTTTGGTATAGTTCCTTGATTGATGTAATAATAATATTCAAGAAAAGCCAAACCACCTGAACCGCTTGGAATTAGCGAGCTAGTTCCAATATTAAAAATTCCGCAACCACCAAGCAAAAGCCAAAGCTTCATTGGCAGAAATTGAAAGCAGCATGAATGCGGCAAGGAAAAATTTTTTAAAATTTTTTATAAAAGAAGTATTTGTTGGTAAGTTGGCTGATTTTTATTCATCAGCTAATTTATATTCAAAGCGATTCTTTGAGGTAAGACAATTTGTCCAGCCTGCCAAAGGGTGCTTTTATCAATTAACTTTTCTAAGATTGTTCAAATGGAAAATATCTTCTCACAAAATGCTAATAGAAAAAATCTTCTGCAACTAATTTGGCTGCGCTTAATTGCGATATTTGGGCAATTGGTAACTATTCTTCTCGTCTATTTTTTCTTAAAAATTTCTCTGCCTTTAAAGCAGATGTCTGGCGTTTTGTTGGTGCAAACTGCCATAAGTATTTTCAGTTTTTATCGTTATAAATCACAAAAAAATATTTCTGATAAAAGCTTATTCATCGAACTGCTATTTGATGTGGCGGCCCTTACCGCGCAGCTTTATTTAAGCGGTGGAATTTCTAATCCATTCATTTCTTTATTTCTTCTTCAGGTAATTATTTCGGCAATTTTGCTGAAAAGAATTTATGCGTGGTTTATCGGCAGCATCACAATTTTTTGTTATGTTTCTTTAAGTTTTAACTATCGCGAACTACACGAATTACATCATCACGAAGGTGGCAATTTTTTTAATCTGCATCTTAAAGGCATGTTAATTAGTTACATTTTTGCCGCTGTTTTATTGCTGATTTTTGTGACTAAAATTATCAAAAATCTAAAAGAAAGAGATCTCAATATTAATTTGCTAAAACAACGCTCAATAGAAGAAGAACAAATTATGCGAATGGCTTTATTTGCTACCTCTGCGGCTCATGAATTAAGCACGCCGCTTTCTACAATTTCGGTGCTTTTAAATGATTGGAAGGAGATTAGTTTTTTAGGTTCAAAAGAAGATTTATTGCAAGATATCGAAGTGATGGAATCTCAGCTTAATCGCTGTAAAAAAATTCTTTCGGACATACTTTCTTCTTCCGGAAAAATGCGCGCAGAATCGGCTAGAATTTTGCCGATTAAAGAGGCTTTTGAGGCGGTGCTTAAAGAATGGAAAGAATTAAGAAATCCCCAAAATTTGCTTTATAATTTCACTGGAGAATTGAATAAAAAAATTATTTTAGACGACACTTTAATTCAGGCTTTTTTCAATATTTTTGACAATGCTTTAGAAGAATCTGTTGATTGGATTTCGATTAATATTTATGTGACAAAAGATGAAATAAATATTGTTGTAGAAGATCGTGGCAATGGCTTTGATAGAAAGATTATGCAAGAAATTGGCAAGGCCAATATCACTACAAAAAATGGCAATGGTTTGGGACTTTTTTTAGCAATTAATACTTTGCGTAGATTTGAAGGAATTTTGCAGATTAAAAATCTTGAGAAAGGCGCAAAAGTTGAAATAAAAATACCCACAAAAAATTTATAACCAGAAATTTATAACTTCAGAATCTATGGCAGAATCTATAAAAAATTATCAGACAATTTTGATCGTCGAAGATGATAAAATTTTAGCAGAAAGTTTGGGTCGATCTTTCTCAAGACGCGATTACCAAGTGCAAATTTCTCACAATGTGAAAGAGGCAATTTTGGCGCTTAAAAATTTTCATCCAAGATTTGCGGTGGTAGATTTAAAGATGAATGGAGAATCTGGTTTAGATTGTATCAAAGCTTTGCATGAATTTGATAATTCGATAAAAATTGTCATGCTTACGGGATATGCCAGCATTACAACCACAATAGAAGCGATTAAACTTGGAGCTTGTTATTATTTAGCCAAACCTGCCAATGTTGATGCGATAATTGCGGCTTTTAATGGTGAAAATCTTGAGAAAAAAGCGCTAAATACCAGCAAAAAAACTTCAATCAAAAACATTGAATGGGAATATATTAACCAAACTTTGCAGGAAGTTGGATTCAATATTTCCAAAGCTGCGCGCATTTTAGGAATGCATCGCAGAACGCTAGCCCGCAAGTTAGAAAAAAGAGGTGTGCAAAGTTAAAAATAATTAAGTTGCAAAATTATCTCGCGTCAATAAATTGCCGCGCTCCTCGAAACCGTCTGAATTCAGGTTGTCTAAATATCTTAACGACACCGAATTACTTTTAAGTTTTTTGATTAAATAATTTCTAAATAAATATGTTGAAAATTCGCCTTTCTAGAGCGGGCAGAAAAAATCTTCCTTTCTATCGCATTCTTGTTACAAACCACACTTCTCCTAGAGACAGTAAGTTCCTTGAAAAAGTAGGTACTTACAATCCGCTTCTAGCTGATGACAAAACAAAAGTTACCATTGATAAAGAAAGAATCGAACATTGGCTTTCTGTTGGTGCGCAACCAACTGAAAGAGTTGCTGGATTCTTAATCGCTCTTGGCGTTAAGGGTGCTGAAAAATATAAGCCTGATTTCGCTCCAAAAGCTAAAGGTTCAAACATGAAGAAAAAAGCTTTAGCTGCTGCTAAAAAAGAAGCTGATGCTAAAGAAGCTGCAATTGCTGAAGCTGCTGCTGCAGTTGAAGCTAAGGCTGCTGAAGCTGCTGCTTAAGTTTCAAAATTTACTTTTAGAAAAGCCATGTTCACTTAAATGTGGCCATGGCTTTTTTATTACTTTTTATTTGGGCTGTTAATTTTACAAATCCCGCCAAATGACATTTAAACTTCCCGCTGAAATTCTAATTGCTACCGGAAATCAAGGTAAATTTGTTGAGATTCGCGACCTTCTTAATCAGGTTAATATTAAAGCAATTTCAACCTTAGAATTTAACCTTGAAGAGCCAGAAGAAACTGGTCTGACATTTGCTGAAAATTCTCTACTTAAAGCCAAATATTATGCTAAAAAAACCAATCTTTTTTCTTTGGCTGATGATTCGGGATTGTGTGTTGAAGACTTAAATAACGAGCCGGGAATTTACTCGGCGCGATTTGCTAAAAATGCTGAAGGCAAAAATGATTTTAATTTTGCTTTTGAAAAAATTGCCAAAAATTTACGCGAAAAAAATATTGATTTAACTAAAAAACCACGCGCTCATTTTATTTGTAATCTAGCGCTTTTTGATCCGAAAACAGATTTTGCTATTTCTTTTGAAGGACGAGTTGATGGAAGTTTAACTTTTCCAATTCGCGGAAATAAAGGCTTTGGTTATGATCCAATTTTTATTAAAGATGGCATGGATCAAACTTTTGGTGAAATTGATGCTAAAATGAAAGATCAAATTTCTCATCGCGGTGATGCTTTTGCCAAGCTTTTAAAATGGGCTAAGCAAAGTAACTTGTAAAAACTAATTTTAATTCTTATCTCAAGAGTTCATTTGAGATAAAATGCACTGTCATCTCGAACGCAGTGAGAGATCTCATTAGCTTATCTTCCAACGCTCTTGAGATCTCTAACTGCGTTCGAGATGGCAGAAATTATTTTTAA
>CAMCME010000022.1 GCA_945875925.1 Rickettsia typhi
CAGCGCTGAAAGCCTTAATAATTATAGCTGCAGGCATTGTAAAAGCGGGAGAGATTTTGTAAAAAAATCCCAGTAAATAATTGATAAAAAAGCCAATTTTTATTTTGGAATTTTCGGCCTTAAACAGCAAAAGTGAGATTGTGAAAAACAAAGCAACTACAAGATCAAGGCGATGATATAATAATTTAAAAAGCAGCAATCCGAACAGGCTGTATAGCAAAACCATGAAGGTAATTTGCTCTTCATTCATCTTTAAATTTTCTTTACAGAATTTTTTGCATAAAGAAAGGCAGATTAAATCTATAGCAAACATGAAGGCAGCGAAGGATAAAAAATAAAATACGAATTTTGTGGAAAGGTCGGAAATGACTCCAGCGGAGTAGATTGGCAATATGGCCAGAGGCGGATATTCGAAGGAAAAATCTTTGTAAACATTCAGATCAAAGAATAATCCGCTATTGGAATAATTTTGATAAATGCTGACATCAGAGATGTAAAAAGTGCTGAAAAATATTGCGATGAATCGGGTCAGAAGAAAAAAACAAAAAACTAAGGAAGGAAGTTTTTTAATCACTGGATAGCTCTTTTGATCTTGATGTGGCTGCTTTTATAGCTTTTTCAAAATTATTTTTAATGACTGGTTCTTTGATAATTTTAAGTGCGGCTTCAGTGGTACCACCTTTTGATGTAACTGATTCTCGCAATTCTGAAAAACTCAAATCAGAATTACATGACATTAAAGAACTACCTAAAAATAATGTTCTAACTAAGTCACTTGCTTTGTCTTTATTGATTCCAGAGTTGATAGCAATTTCGGTAAAAATTTCTTGTAAGTAGAAAATATAAGCTGGCCCCGAGCCAAAAATTGCAGTTGCGGCATCAAATAATTTTTCATCTTTTAGTTTAAAAGATTGACCGAATTTTTGGAATAATTTATCGAGATTTCTTAACTCGATTTTACTGAGATTTTTATTAGCTAAATATGGAAAAATGCCTTGAGAATCGCGGATTGGCAGGTTTGGCATTGAGCGAATTATTTTAGCTTCATTACCAAATATTTTTTCAAAAAAACTAATTTTTTTGCCAGCTAAAATTGAGATGAAAATGGTGTTTTTATGGAAGATTTTTTCTTGAGAAAATTTTGTTAAAATTTCTGTGGCATCTTGAGGTTTGATGGCGATGAAAACTAAATCAGCCTGATAATTTTTAGGAAGTGAAGAGGCTAGGTCTATGTAGTTTAAGCTTTCTAGCTGATTGGATTTGGAGGTTTTTAAAACTGTAATTTGAGGGCCTTTTATGCCAGATTCTTCGATAAGATTTTGCGCAATCACCGAGCCCATTTTTCCACAACCAAGGAAGAAGATTTTTTGATTTTGGAGTTTGGTCATGTTGGGGATTTTTAGTTTAAGAAACTCATTAAACACTGTCATTTCGAACGAAGTGAGAAAGCTCATGAGTTTGAACTAGGAGAATCAATGTCATGAGATTTCTCACTTCGTTCGAAATGACAGGTTTATTGGAAATAAAACTTAAGCCTTACGCCCAGCAATCGCCTGTTTAATCGAACCAATTGCTTTAGCAGGATTTAATCCTTTCGGGCAAGTATTTGTACAATTCATAATTGTGTGGCAGCGATAAAGTTTGAATGGATCTTCCAGAGCATCCAATCTTTTATCAGTTGCTTCATCACGAGAATCGACAATCCATCTTTGAGCTTGTAGCAAGGTTGCAGGGCCTAAATATTTATCGCCATTCCACCAATAGCTTGGGCAAGAAGTTGAGCAGCAAGCACACATAATACATTCATAAAGACCGTCAAGTTTTTCGCGATCTTCAGGGCTTTGTAATCTTTCTTTGCTTGTATTCAATGGTTCTGAAGCTTGTAACCAAGGTTCAATTGAAGCGTGTTGAGCGTAGAAGTGAGTTAAGTCTGGAACCAAATCTTTGATTACAGGCATGTGTGGCAATGGATAAACTTTTACATCTTTAGTTTTGCAATCTGAAATCGATTTAGTGCAGGCAAGAGTATTTGTGCCATCAATATTCATCGCGCAAGATCCGCAAATACCTTCACGGCAAGATCTGCGGAAAGTTAAGCTGCTATCATGTTCAGATTTAATTTTGATCAAAGCGTCCAAAATCATTGGGCCGCAATTATCTAAATCGACTTCAAATTTATCGATATAAGGATTGGTTTTTTGAGTATCTTCTGGGTCATAACGATAAACTTCAAAAACGCGGACATTTTTAGCTTCTGCTGGGGCTTTAAAAACTCGGCCGGCTTTTTTGTCAATTTGTGAATTTTTTGGAAGTGTAAATTCTGCCATTTTATTTTCTTTTTGAAATTGCTTTGTAAAAGGCGAACCAAAAGCCCGCCTGAATTAATTTAGTAAACTCGTTTTTTCGGTGGAAATGCCTGAACTTCGTTGCTCATTGGCTTTAAAATAACTTCACGATAATCGGTTTTAATTTGAGCTTTATTGTCGGCCCAAATGATGCTGTGTTTCATCCAATTTTCATCATCGCGATCTTTATAATCATCACGAGCGTGAGCACCGCGACTTTCTTTGCGATTCAGAGCGCCAGTAATTGTAACTAGAGCTTGAGATCTAAGGTTATCAAGTTCTAAAGCTTCAACTAAATCACTGTTCCAAACTAAACCACGATCAGCAATTTTTAAGTCGTCAAAGCTTTCAAAAATTTCAACCATTTTGGCTTTACCTTTGGTCAAAGTATCTTCAATTCTGAAAACTGCTGCGTGAACTTGCATGCATTTTTGCATATTTAATCTTATTTCAGCTGCTGAAAGTTTGCCATTAGCATTTCTGATTTTATCAAGTCTAGCAATGCCTTCTGCACCAGCATTTTCTGCGAATGGTTTGTGCGGAGTGTTGGCTTCAAGAATTGCTGAAGCGCGAATTGCGGCAGCACGGCCGAACACAACCAAATCTAGAAGTGAATTTGAACCTAAGCGGTTAGCGCCGTGAACTGAAACGCAAGCGGCTTCGCCAATTGCCATCAATCCAGGTACAACTTCGGTTTTGCCATTTTTAACAGTTAAAACTTCAGCATTAACATTGGTTGGAATTCCACCCATGTTATAATGAACTGTAGGAATAACTGGAATTGGTTCTTTAGTAACATCCACACCTGCGAAAATTTTTGCAGTTTCAGAAATACCCGGAAGTCTTTCGTGCAGAATTTTTGGATCTAAGTGATTTAAATGTAAATAGATGTGATCTTTATTTGGACCAACACCGCGACCAGCCAATATTTCCATAGTCATAGCGCGAGAAACTACATCGCGACTTGCCAAATCTTTTGCACTTGGCGCATATCTTTCCATGAATCTTTCACCTTCAGAATTCACTAAATATCCACCTTCACCACGCGCTCCTTCTGTGATTAAACATCCAGAACCATAAACTCCTGTTGGGTGAAATTGTACGAACTCCATATCTTGAAGTGGAAGGCCAGCGCGAAGCACCATGGCGTTTCCATCTCCCGTGCAAGTGTGAGCAGAAGTTGCAGAGAAATAAGCGCGTCCATATCCACCAGTGGCAAGAATTACCATGTGAGCTTTGAAACGATGCAGAGTTCCGTCAACTAATGAAAGAGCTGTGATACCTCGACAAACGCCATTTTCCATGATTAAATCAATAGCGAAATATTCGATGAAGAATTGAGCGTTATGTTTTAGAGATTGTTGATAAAGCGTGTGAAGAATTGCATGCCCCGTGCGATCTGCAGCCGCGCAAGTTCTTTGAGCTGGACCACCTTCACCAAATTCTTTAGTCATTCCACCGAAAGGGCGTTGATAAATTTTACCTTCTTTGGTGCGTGAAAACGGCACGCCGTAATGTTCAAGTTCAATGATGGCGTCTGGTGCTTCTTTGCACATATATTCGATGGCATCTTGATCGCCTAGCCAGTCTGAACCTTTAACGGTGTCATACATATGCCATCTCCAATCATCTTCACCCATATTTCCAAGAGCAGCAGAAATTCCGCCTTGAGCGGCAACTGTGTGGGAGCGAGTTGGGAAAACTTTAGAAACACAAGCTGTAGAAAGACCTTTTGCAGCCATGCCGAAAGTAGCGCGTAAACCTGCGCCACCAGCGCCGACAACTACGACATCAAATTCGTGATCAATAACTGTGTAATTTCCGATTTTTTTCTCTGACATTTTTTAATTTTATTTTCGTTTGAGAGTCAATTTTAGCCTATTAAATGCAATCTTATGATTGCCACAACCGCTGCAACAGCGGTAGCGATGGATAGAAAGTTTGAAAGCATTATATAAAAATGCATTTTAGTTTTATTCGAAATGTAATCTTCGATGATAACTCTCATGCCAATAGAACCATGATATAGAGAGGCTGTGATCAATAAAATTCCCATGATGGCATTGATCGGATAAGCGAAAAATACTGGGAAATATTCTTGAGGATCTTGAGAAATTTGTATGAAAGATAATACCAACCAAATGATAAGTGGAATTAAGGCCACTGCAGAAACTTTTTGCATCAGCCAGTGATGTGATCCGCTTTTAGTTGAAGGTGCGATTTTAATTTTCATGTCTATGTATATTTAAAGTAAAGTACGGTGCCAATTGTTATGGCAGTAAGAAAGAATGATAAGATTATAACTAAAATGCCATTAGTTGTAGCGGTTTCTTTTTCAAAACCTTTACCAATATCCCAAAAAAGATGGCGGATGCCATTGCAGAAGTGAAAAAATAGAGAGAATAAAATAGCAATTCCAGCAGCAGCAAAAATAAAATTCATAATCACTGTCATTGGACAATCACAGCTTTCGCTAATGTCGCCAGTATTAATTTGGTAAGTGAAGAAAACGATATACCAAGAAATTGCAATTACTGAGAAGTAAAGAGCAGCCCCAGTAAGACGATGAAAGATTGAGGTGAGGGAAGAAACATTCCATCTATAAATTTGTAAATGAGGAGATGTTGGAGATTTTTTAATTTGGTTTTTTTCTTTTGACATTTTTTGTGAAGATTCTTTTTGAAGAAGTTTTTTACAATTTAAAAATCATCTCACTTCTTTACAACAAAAAGTTTTTGAGAAGTTTATAAAAAGTTTTTGAGAAGTTTATAAAAATAAATTCGGTAAGAGAGATTTTTTCTTGCATAAGCTTGGTTTGCTTTTTAAAAAGATATTTTACCTATCACGAATTACAATAATAAAAATGACAAAAAAAGCACTAATCACTGGTATTACTGGTCAAGACGGATCTTATTTAACTGAATTATTGCTTTCTAAAGGTTACGAAGTTCACGGCACCATTAGAAGATCAAGTACTTTCAATACAGGTCGCGTTGATCACATTTACACTAATGCAGAAATTTCAGGAAAAAGATTCTTTCTTCATTACGCAGATTTGTCAGATGCTTCAAGCATGTCACGCTTGATAGAAAAAATTGTGCCAGATGAAATTTATAACTTAGCGGCGCAAAGCCATGTAAAAGTTAGTTTTGATATTCCTGAATATACTACAGATATTGATGCTACGGGTACTTGTAGAATTTTAGATGCGATAAAAGATACTCAGGTAAAAACCAAATTTTACCAAGCTTCCAGTAGTGAAATGTTTGGTAAAGTTCAAGAAATTCCTCAAAGAGAGTCTACTCCTTTTTACCCTCGCAGCCCTTACGCTTGCGCCAAACTTTATTCGCATTGGTTGACTGTAAATTATCGCGAAAGCTATGACATGTTTGCTTGCAGTGGAATTTTATTTAATCATGAATCGCCAAGAAGAGGCGAAACTTTCGTGACTAGAAAAATCACTCGTGGTTTGGCTGATATTAAAGCTAAAAAAGCTGAAAAACTTTTCTTAGGAAATTTGGATGCAAAACGCGATTGGGGTTTTGCTGGAGATTATGTGGAAGCAATGTGGTTAATGTTGCAACAGGAAGTTGCTGAAGATTATGTTATTGCAACTGGTGAAACTTATTCAGTAAAAGAATTCTTGGATGAATCTTTTGGATATGCGGGACTCGACTGGAAAAAACATGTAGAAATTAGCGAAAAATATTTCCGTCCTGCAGAAGTTGATCTTTTGATTGGTGATTCAAGTAAAGCCAGAGAAAAGCTGAATTGGAAACCAAAAGTTGATTTCAAAGGATTGGTTAAAATGATGGTTGATGCAGATTTAGAAAAGGTCGGAATTAAACTTTAATTTCAATAAAATATGACTGCATCTTCGAAGCTAGATAATCAAAAGCTGGGTGGAGATATTTCAGCTGGTCGTTTTGATGTTTCCTCATCTTCAAATGATAAGGATCTTTTTGGCCAAAAAGATGATGTTAGATCAGAAGAATCGTCTTATCGCCTTGAAATTTCGATAGTTGATGCGACTGATGATTATCAAGAAGTTGAAATTTGCTATGGTGATAAAAAGAAGAGAAAAAAAATCACCAAATTCTTACCAAAAAATTTAGCCAGTAATTTTTTCACCTCGGATTATTTAAAAATTGAATCTCACATTAAGCAAATAGCGCAAAGACAAGCTCCATCTCCATCGGTTAGAGTTGGTGCAACTAATATTTCTAATTTAGCGGTTACAAAAAAAGGTGCCGAGCAATTTCCTTTGCAAGAAAAGCTTTTGCGTGCTTTAAGCAAAATTAATCAGATGCAAAAAGATGGCGCTGCTTATGAAAAAATTTGGGATGGTGAGGCAAGAATTAATATTGATAGCAACTTCGTAAATTTAGCGCCGCAAGAAAAATTAGAACTTCGTAATCAAGAATCTCAAAGAAGAGTGGGAGATTTAACCACTACAGAAAAAGCTATGTTGGTGGCAATTATTAATCGCTTAAGACCAGAAGAACAAAAAATTAATCGTACTGTGGTTTCATCAAAATTTAGTGAAATTGTGGATAAAAAATCTTTCAAAGGTTTTATTGATGAGGTGATAGGCCTTACAGCAGACAAGACAAAATTATTTACGGCTTTGTTCTATAATGCGCAGCAAGATCAAATTAGTGATGGCAAAAAATCTGGAATTGCTGGATATTTAAATAATATTCTTGATGAACAAGATGATTCTAAAAGAAAACATCAGATTAAATTTTTAGAGCAAATTATGAAGGATATTATCGAAGTGCAGAAGAATTTGAAATCGGTTTATTAATTGTGAATTTCTCTCAAACAACAATCAGAAAAATAATTTTTGGCCTTGGCTCAAATTTAGGTGACAAGAACTTTTATCTAGAGAATGCTGTTGCAAGGCTAGAAACAGAGCTATTTCTGACCAATTTAAAAAAATCAAAAATCCTCAAAAATCCCGCCTTACTTTTACCAAATTCTCCCAAAGAATGGGATCGAGAATTTTTCAATATTGCGCTGAGTGCTGATATTGATTTGGAGAAATTTTCGCCAGAAAAAATTTTAGAAATTGTAAAAAAAATTGAGAAGGATTTGGGGCGTAAGGAGCGTGATAAATGGGCGCCGAGAGAGATTGATATCGATATTTTAACTATTGAAAATTTGCAGATAAGAATTGGAGAGAAGTTGATTATTCCGCATCATGATTTGCTGAATCGAGAGTTTTTTTTGAAGACTATAAAAGATGTGGAACCAGATTGGGAATATCCTGCTTAAACCTGCATTGTCACTTAGAGCAACACTTGCGCAGGACGGGGTTTTGGTAACCCCGTCCTGCATCGATTAACCGTCATGTCGAACGAAGCGAGAGATCTCATGAGTCTGAAGCTTATACTTTAAGACTCATGAGATCTCTCGCTTTGCTCGAGATGACAGAGCTTATAATATACCAAATAAACTATTTATAGTCCAAACTAACAAAATATTTTTGAGATAAAAATTGTAAAAAATGAAAGTTGTATACTCATACAAATTGAGGCTTTTTGCAATTTTTAGCCAAAAAGATGAAGTTAGTTTGGATTATAAATACCAAATCTAGAAATAGTTTATTTGGTATAGATTCTACTTACAAATCTCCTTCATCCTAGCATAAGCCTTAGTAATTCCTTGCAGCGAATATTCATCAACCGCAAAATTACCAACTGCTGAATCACTTCTAATCTTCACACTAGAGCTATTTAAAATCGCTTTAATAATTTCCACATCATCATTTTTACTTTTGGCCCAAGCGGTGTCTTTTCCAGCTAGAAGTGAAAATTGAAAGTCGTCAACTGCGACAAAAACTTTGCTATTCATCTTATATTCAAATCCGCCATAGACATTAATCTCTTCATTTCTTTGTCTTTGATAGCGAGCAATCATCAAGTAAGGTTTTTGGCGAGTTAATTGACTGGTTTCCGTAGATATAGGATGGGAAACGATGTAGCATTGTTTGGGGCTTAATTCGTCTTCTTGTAATTCGTAAACTGTCCAACGATAAAATGAGCTATCAACAACTTGGGCATGGGCCGTGCATTGGCGAAGAGATATTAAAAGAAATATCCCATAAATGGAGATGATGATGCATATTTTAACAAGTCGATGAAAAAATTGATCCAAGATAATTACCAAAATATTATTAAAAGAGTCTTGAAATTGAGTAATCAAGAATAGCCGATAAATTTTCTTTTGCCTGACAGTCAGGAAAAATTGCTAAATTTTTTAACGCTTCATTTTGATAATCTAAAGCCACTCTTTTTGATATTTCCATGCCACGATATTTCTCAAGCAAATTTAGAATTTTGGAAAAATCTTCTTGTTTTTTTTCATTTGCCATTAAATTTTTCTCAAACATTCCCTTGATTAAAGACTTATCCTCAAGGCTTGCTGCCTGGTAAGTTAAGATTATTGGTAAAGTTATTTTTCCTTCAAAAAAATCATTACCTAAATCTTTTCCTAAAATTTGTTCTTTTGATGAATAGTCAAGCATGTCGTCAGCAATTTGAAAGATGATGCCAAGATTTTTTCCGAAATTACGCAGTGCTAATATTTCTGAATCTGATTTTTCATTGATCAAAGCTCCAACTTCAGCGGCTGCAGAGAATAAAACGGCAGTTTTACCAAAGATAATTTCAAAATATTTTTCTTTAGAAATTTCAATGTCAGAAGAATTTTCCAACTGCATCACTTCACCATCCGCCATGGTGCTGGAAGTTTTAGCAAGCAGATCGAGAATTTTTAAATTATTGCTTAAAACCATTAATTGAAAAGCCACTGAGAATAAATAATCACCCACAAGAATGCTGGCTTTATTGTCCCAAATGGCATTTGAAGTTTTTTTGCCGCGTCTAATTGCGCTATTATCAACTACATCATCATGAAGCAAAGTTGCGGTGTGAATCATTTCAACCGCCGCACCCAAATTTCCTATATTAGAATAATTGGCGTTGCCTTCTTGGCTGCCACATAATTTTGCAGCCAAAATTACAATAATAGGTCTGATTCTTTTGCCGCCAGAAGATACTAAATGATTGGCTATTTCTTGAATTAGAGGAGATTTTCCAACGGAAAAATTTAAAATTATTTGATCAATTTTTTGTAAATCTTGATGAAGCGAAGAAATGATGTTTTGGAATTTTTCCATGATGTGAAATTTGTTTCGCTTTTAATTAGTGTGATATGTCATCAATATTTTATTGCGACATTCTTCAATTTTAGCTGCCACTTTATTTAAAGCTTCTCGAACCTGATCGGTGATTTTTTCTGATTCACCGTTTTTGATGAATTCTATATATTGTGTAGTTAGTTGATCTGCGCATTCTTCCAGCTTATTTACGATATCTTCGATGATAGAAAATTGTTGTTCTGCTAACTTATGCGAACTGTCTTGAACTGCTAGAATTAGGCGGTCTGCGTAGCTGTAATATTCAACTATTTCGTTATAAAGCTGTTCTTGTTTAGAAGTTGCCATTTTGTAAAATGAGATTGTGGGAAAGATCTAATTGATAAGGCTCTCAAAGGTGAAAGCTCGGTTTGCGAAAGCTATTTATTAGGCCGATAAAAGTCAACGATCTAAGAATTAAAAATAATTTAAAGGTTGTTAAATGTTTTTTAGTGAACGCAAAAATTTTATTAAATCATTTTTATCTAAGGCGAAATTATTAGCGGCCCAAAATTCTTTAGCTTTTTTTAAAGCAGTTCCAACCTCTATTCCTAACATTCCCAGAGATTTTGCATCTTCGCCGTTTAAAGGAAATTTTGGTAAATTAAAATTTCTTAAAAATTCGATATTGTTTTTTGCTTCGGAAGTTTCGGCTTGGTTAAAATTTTGCAATAAATTTATTAGATAAAAATCTAAAATTAATTCTTTTTCTTCAAAAGCTAAAAGTTGTTTTAAATCAACAAGATCAAGCTTTTGTGATTTGGCAGAAAAATTATTTATAACAAAGTTAAAATATCTTTTTTCTAAATTTGTGGCGCAAATTTCGCGAGAGAAAATTTTTAAATTTAAATCTTCATTAAAAAATAAAGCGGCAATTTTTAGGTTTAAATTGGCTTTAAAATTGAAAGTTTTTTCAAATTCAAAAAGCTGCCATAAAGCCTTTAAATTAAGATTTTCAGAAAATAATTCGTCAGAGATTTTTTCTTCAATAATTGCCTTTAAAATTTCTAATAAATTTTCTTTTTTTTCAGAAGAAAGTAATTTCAGAAATTCCATTCTCACTCTTTCGCGAGACAAGTTTTTAAGATTTTTCCTCTCTTTTGCACAAGCGGCAAATGAAGTTGAATCAAGGCTTTCAGCATAATCGCAACTAAATCTGAAGAAGCGCAAAATGCGCAAATAATCCTCTCTAATTCTTTCTTGCGCGTCACCAATAAATTTTACTTTTTGATTTTTTAGATCAGCAATTCCCTCAAAAAAATCATAAATTAAGCCTTTATTATCAAGGTAAAGCGCGTTTATGGTAAAATCTCGGCGTGCTGCATCTAAAAAATAATCATCAACAAATTCTGGTTCGCAGTGTCGTCCGTCTGTTTCAGAATCTTTGCGAAGAGTGGTAATTTCAAAATTTTTGTGATTTACAACTGCAGTTATTGTGCCGAATTTAAAGCCCGTAGGAATTGCTTGGATGTGGTTTTTTTGCAGAATTTCCGTGGTTTTTTCTGGTAGAAATTTAGTTGCGAAATCGAAATCTTTTAGAGGTTTTTTAATGAGTAAATCGCGAACGCAGCCGCCAACTAATCTGATTTCATCGCCATCTTTTAAAAAAATCTCGAAAATCTTTTTAACTTCCTGAGGTAATGCCTGAGGTAATGCCTGAGGTAATGCCTGAGGTAATGTGTTTGTTAGATTTGGGAAGTGGGAGATTTTTTGGTTCATTTTAATCTTTTAAAATTACTCCTTAAGAATTTCAGGCATTTCAATTCTAACAAAGCCAGCTTTCAAATTCACTTCTGGAAAAAACGCATTTTTAAAAGGAATATTTTCAATTTTGTCTAAAACTTTATCTGGAAAACTTTTGCAAAATGCTTCTTCAAATTCAATTTCAATCATACCGCCAGCGCCGAAATCTTGGACATTCTTAACTTTTCCAACTTTCTTAGATTCTGCATCAACAACATCTAAACCGATTAAATCTACATAATAAAATTCATCAGAATCTGTCTCATTCAAATTTTCACGATCAGTGAACATTTCAAAGCCGCGTAATTTTTCTGCTGCGGTTCTTTCTGTCACGCCTTCAATCATGGCGATTAAAATAGAATTTCCACCGCCGTCACTGCCCACAACTGCTTTATTTTTATTGCTGATTTTCAATTTTACGACATTTCCTTTATCGTCGAAGAGTGGATATTTTTCAATTTGTAATGGATCTTGGCAAAAGCTGATAATTTTCACCGCACCTTTAATTCCAAATACTGAATTAACTTTTCCGATCAGAATTCTTTTAGTCATTTTTTCTCTTCAATTTTAAAGTATTGTTGCTGCTATTGGTTTTTAGCGGGCCTTCTCCTTGTGCAACTGCTTTAAGTGCGCTTGGTTTTAGAGGTGCTTTTTTAGAAGCAGATTTGATTACAATTTCGGTTTTAACTCTTTGATTTCCAAATTTTTCAAATTCTTCCGCGCGATAAAATTTGGCTAAATTTTCTAAAGTTCCATTTAAAAATGTTACTTGTTTTTGCTCAAAAAAAGAAGCGCTGATATCAACATATTCATCAATCACAACTTTCATCGGCACATCTTTCATATATTTCAATTCGAAAGATCCGAAGCGCAGAATATAAAGCGAGATGTCGGGCAGCATTTCTAGGTTCCAGCCATCTTTTAATAATCCAGAAATTTCATGATCGATTTCATGCAAACCAAGTTGAATTCCGTTTAAAAGAGTTTCGATTAAATTAAGATCAATTTTTTTACGAAAAGAAGTAACGCGATCCTTTTGTTCGATTACATAATTGTCAATCAAGCTGTCTTTGATCTCATTGATTTCTTTTTCTTCATTATAGAAGTAGAATTGGTAAAGAGTTTGAATCGCCATTAAGCGGCTTAAAGTGCGTTTGCGATGTTTTAAAGCTTTGCTGTTTTGATTGAGAGTTTTTGGCTTAATATTCATTTTATTTTTAGTTCTTCAGTTCGTTGACTTTTGTGGGCGCGTCTTTTTAAATGGGACAAATTTTTTTCGCTATCAGTTTTATCCATATTGAAAAGAAATACTTAACTTCCGTTTTAAACTTCACTTTTAAATTTCATGCCAAAGAGAACAGACATTAAGTCCATCTTAATTATCGGCGCTGGCCCAATTGTAATTGGACAGGCTTGCGAATTTGACTATTCGGGAACACAGGCTTGCAAAGCTTTGCGTGAAGAAGGTTATAAAGTTATTCTAATCAACTCAAATCCGGCCACCATTATGACCGATCCTAATTTAGCGGATCGTACTTATATTGAACCGATTAATGCGGATATTGTTGAAAAAATTATCGCCAAAGAAAGACCTTGTGCGATCTTGCCAACAGTGGGCGGACAAACTGCGCTAAACTGCGCAATCAACTTGGCAAAAAATGGTGTTTTAGAAAAATATAATGTTGAGTTAATTGGTGCTTCAATTGAAGCGATTAACAAAGCTGAAGATCGCGCTTTATTCCAAAAAGCTATGGAAAAAATTGGTCTTAAAACTCCGAAAAATGCGATTGTGAAAACTTTAGAAGCAGGCATGGCAGCACTTAAAGACATTGGTCTTCCTGCAATCATCCGCCCTTCTTTCACCATGGGTGGAGCGGGTGGCGGCGTTGCTTACACTGAAGAAGAATATAAACAAATTATCGAATATGGTTTGGCAATTTCGCCAACTTGCGAAGTTTTGATTGATGAATCAATCATTGGTTGGAAAGAATATGAAATGGAAGTGGTGCGAGACAAAAATGACAATACAATCATCATCTGCTCGATTGAAAATATTGATCCGATGGGTGTTCACACTGGTGACTCAATTACAGTAGCGCCGGCTTTAACTTTGACTGACAAAGAATATCAACAAATGCGCGATGCTTCAATTGCAGTGCTTCGTGAAATTGGTGTTGAAACAGGTGGATCAAATGTGCAATTCGCAGTGAACCCAGCTAATGGAAATTTAGTGGTGATTGAAATGAACCCACGCGTTTCTAGATCTTCAGCTTTGGCTTCAAAAGCTACTGGTTTTCCAATTGCCAAAGTGGCAGCGAAATTAGCGGTTGGTTACACTTTAGATGAAATTAAAAATGACATTACAGGTGGCGCAACCCCAGCTTCATTTGAACCAACTATCGATTATGTAATTACCAAAATTCCGAGATTTACTTTCGAGAAATTTAAAGGCAGTGAAAATATACTTTCGAGCTCGATGAAATCAGTAGGTGAGGTGATGGGAATTGGTCGTTCATTTATTGAAAGTTTCCAAAAAGCTTTACGCTCAATGGAAGCGAATTTCAGTGGCATGGATGATATTTTGATTGGTTCAGAAGATCAGGAACAACGCGTTAAAATTATCACTGAGAAATTAAAAATTGCGGCGCCAAACAGACTATTATTGATTGCGCAAGCTTTGCGTGAAGGAATGACAGTTACGGAAGTTGCGAGAATTACCAAATATGACAAATGGTTTTTAGAGCAAATTAAATATGCGATTGATATCGAAGCCAAGATTAAGAAAGAAGGACTGCCAAAAAATCGTGAAGATTTATTGCAGATTAAAAGCATGGGATTTGCCGATAAACGCTTGTCGAAATTGACTGGTTTGACTGAAAAAGAAGTTAGACAAGTGCGACATGATTTAAATGTGAGACCAGTTTACAAACGCGTAGATTCTTGTGCTGGTGAGTTTGACTCTGTTACTTCTTATATGTATTCGACTTACGAAAGTTAATATTTTCTTTCACAACCGCCATACTTGGCTCGCAGAGCCGAGGATCTCAGGAGTCTATCCTCTCTAACAAGTTAAGCTCCTGAGATCCTCAAGCCATAAATGGCTTAGGGATGACGAGCTATTTTTAATGATGATTCGCTAATTTTGTGAAATAGATTCTTACTTATGAAACAAATTTCTTACCGCCAAATTCAAAACCCAGGGCAAAACCCAGGGCAAAACCCAGGGCAAAACCAAAACCAACTTTTTATCGAAGAAATTGCGATTAGCAAAATCTCTGCCGAGGTTGGAACTCCTTTTTATTGCTATTCCAAAAAAACCATCATCGAAAATTACCAAAATTTTGCCGATGCTTTTGCCGATATCGATCACAAAATTTGCTATGCCATTAAAGCTAATTGCAATATTAACATAGTTAAAATTTTGGCTGAACTTGGAGCTGGAATTGACGCTGTTTCGGCAGGCGAGGTGTTTCGTGGAATTAAGGCTGGAGTTGACGCCAAGAAAATAGTTTTCGCTGGAGTTGGTAAAACTCGCGAAGAAATGGAATATGCTTTAAGTGCTGGAGTTGAAGAATTCAGCGCTGAATCGGAAGCTGAAATATTTTTGCTAAATGAAGTTGCGACGCGTTTAAATAAAAAAGTGAAACTTAGTTTAAGGGTTAATCCAAATGTTGATGCCAAAACTCATGATAAAATTTCTACTGGCCGCAAAGGTGATAAATTTGGCATCGATATTGAAAAAGTTGAAGCTATTTATGAAAAAGTAGCAAAGCTGCCGGCAATTGAAATATATGGCATCTCAACTCACATCGGTTCACAAATCACTTCTCTTGATCCTTTCAAAGCCGCGTTTTTAAAGATTCGTGAGCTATGTCTATCTTTAAGAAAAAAAGGCCTAAACATTCAATCTCTTGATTTAGGTGGTGGCATCGGAATTTTATATAAAGACGAAAATACTTTGCTGATTAAAGATTACGCTAAAATGATCAAAGAAATTATTGGCGATTTGAATGTAAAATTAACCATCGCACCCGGAAGAGCGATGATTGGCAGTGCAGGTTTGATGATCACAAAAATTGTTTATTTAAAAGAAACTGATCACAAAAATTTTATAATTCTAGATTCTGCGATGAATGATCTAATGCGTCCCGGTCTTTACGGTTCTTATCACGAAGTTATACCGGTTGTTATAAAAGCAGGCGAAAAATTTATTTATGATTTGGTTGGACCAGTTTGCGAAAGCACTGATATTTTGGCCAAAAACCGTGAATTTATTAATCCAAAATCTGGCGATCTTCTAGCCTTTTGCAGCGCTGGTGCTTACGGCTCATCAATGTCTAACGAATATAATTGCCGCCCGATGATTCCAGAAGTTTTGGTTGATGGTGATAAATTTAGGTTGATTCGCCGTCGTCCCAATTTTGAAGAAATGTTGCGACTTGAAGAGTTTTAGATAAGTCGCTATTGCGAATCCGATATAGATCTTTGTCTCGTTACTGGTTTTAAAGACTAGCCCTGTATTTTTCTCTGGAGATCTTGAAGCTATAGCAGAAATGGATGCAACTTCTAATCTGCTTGAATAGAAAAAGAGTTCATCCGCGTCTATAATATCTGATGCTGCTTGTGTCTTCTGGATTGTTACTTGAGAAGAATCCTTAGATTTCGTTTCTGGTGAGTATGATCTTTTTTTATTTAATTTTTTTAACCACTTGTTTAGAAGAGATTTTTTATGATAAAATTTCTAGTTTCAGAAATTCTAACCATAAAATTGCACTTCTAATTTTACTATTTTGATAAAGATTTCCCACCAACTTTTCATAAATTTTTAATTGATTTACATAAGCTGGAGAAACCTTGTCAGGCAATATTCTATCGGTTTTATAGTCAATAATTAAAATCTGATTTTCTTTAATCACCAAAAGATCAATTCTGGCATTGGTAATTTTGCCATCAACAAATCCGATAATCGGAACTTCGCATTTTACTTGCCCGGAAAATAATTCTGAAAAATGCTGCGAAAATATGAATTTGCTGACTTGATCGAGAATTTCTGTTGATTCTTTTTTGTCTAAAAATTCTTCATTAGTGATAATTTTTTCAGCTAAATTTATTAGCCAATTTTTATCTTCCTTAGAATTTTGGCCCACAAGTTCCAAAATTTTGTGAATTAATTTACCACGAATCTGAGCCTGATTTATCTGGTTTGTTGATGATTCGCTGGCATTAAAAATTTCAGTTTTTTCTGATGCTTTTTTCTTAGTTAAAAAATGAGGTAATTTTATTGCAGTTTTTTTAGAAAATTCGGCCGAAGATTTTTGATAAGAAAATTCACCTTGTCCAATTACTAGAAAATTACTCTCAATTTCAAATTTCTCTCCTGCAATTTTTTGGTTTTTTTGATCTAAAAATTTCTCTGAATTGGCCAAATCTTTAACAGAATTTTTAATTAAATTATACCAAGAATCTTCATCATTAGAGCCACCAAATCCGCCCACATAAAGCTCATTTTCAGCCCGCGTCATTGCCACATAAAGCAATCTTAAATATTCATCTTTGGCAGCCTTATTTTTTTCTTGGCGGTGAATTTTTAAAAGCTGATTTTCTTCTTCTTTTTTTACGCACCAAATTGGCAATTTATCTTCTGAAAATTTTATCCAAGAAATTTTTTCTTTAGAACTTGGAAGTTGATTAAAGATAAAACAGCAATCAGGAATTATTACGATTGGCGCTTGCAAGCCTTTGGCTGAATGAACTGTGCTGATTGAAACTTGATTATTTTTTTGTGCGTTTAAAGAAATTTCAGGTTCTAATTTTTCAACAAAATCTAAAAATTGTTGTAGGTTGCTTGAGAAATTTTGACAAAAATCAAAAGTTTTTAAAGTGAATTGATCGAGAATTTGTAAGCTTTCGGGCCCAAATCGGCTAATAGTTTTTAGTCTAAAATTCTCTTCATTTAACAGAAAGTTGAAAAACTCAAAGCAGTTTAATTTTTGTGAAATATTGATGATGTTTTGTAGCCTTTTTGCGGTTTCAAAATATTTTTCTGAAATTTGCAAAGCCTTATAAATAGAGGTTCTTTGGCTGTTTTTTACTAAACAAATTTCTAGCAATTCTTCTTCTCTAATATCAAAAATTGCCGATTTTAAAAGGGCAGCCAAGTTCAAATCATCTTGAGGAAATAGTGCAAATTTAGCAGCCGCGAGTAAATCTTGAATTATGATATTTTGGTCAAAAATTATTTTGCTTGGGCTGCTGCTGGGAATATTATATTTATGAAAAAATTTACTTAAAGCCTTGTCAAAACCATTGGTGCGATTGCGCAGCAAAATCATAAAATCACCGTAATTTACAGCTCTATTGCGACCTTCTAAAACGCGACCTTCTTCCACCATCAATTTAATTTTTTGAGCAATTAATTCTGCCAAAAATTCTTGTTCTTGATAATTTTCTTGGGGAGCAAAATCGATTTTCCAAGAATAATCTTTCTGTTCTTTACTTTCTTTTGAGATTTTTTCTGGCACTTTTAATTTAATTTGCGGCCAAATTTCAAATCTTCCCAAGCCCTCTCTAATTGCTTTGTGACCCTTAAATTCATTGATTTTGCTGATTGCAGCTTTTTGTTTTTCATCACTAAAAGTTGCATCCACCGTTTGCAAAATTGTGTCCAAAGAACGGAAAGAATTATTCAGATCAATCTTGTAAAATTTGCTTGAACCATTTTGCAATTTTTCTTCAAAATAAGAAAAAATATCTTGGCTAATATCGGGTTCGGCGCCTTGAAAACTATAGATCGATTGCTTCTCGTCACCCACAATAAAAATTGTGCGATTTTTTTCTGACGCGCTAAATCCCGAGAAAAAATCTTCGGTTAAAGCTTTAATAATATTCCATTGTTGATGATTGGTGTCTTGCGATTCATCAATTAGAATATGATCAAAAAGGCCGTCCATTTTTAATTTTACCCAATCTGAAAAATTAGGATTATTTAACAGCCTGTTGGTTTCAATGATCAGATCATTATAATCTAAAAAAGAATTTTGATGTTTTAGGTGCGAATAAATTTCTAAAATTTGATCGACAAATTTTAAAAGCAGGGCGGTGGAATTGCAGATTTTGTAAGAATTTAATTGGTCGGAGAAATCATTAATTAATTTTCTTTGAATATCAGCTGTGGTGCATAAAATCTGGTTTTCAGGGATTTTGCCGTAGAATTTTCTTGGCTCATTTTTTTCAGTGAAAAAGGCTTTTTGGTAAATAGAAAAATTTTTTAGAATTGGATTTTTTAAGAAAATATCAATTCCTTCGGCGATTTCACGATTTCTAACTAAGCCTGAATTTTCTAGTGCTTTGCTTAAATTTAAAACTTCGTTCTGATTTATTTTATTTAAAAATTCTGAAAAAATTTCCTCGTCATTTTGATTTTTAGGAACTGAAAAATTCTTAAAAATTTCTTCAATCACACCTTCAATTCCGAAAAATTTTTCTTTTAAAAGGCTTAATTGTTCTTTTTTATTCAGAAGGTTTGAAATTAAGCCAGAGAAGGTTTCTTCATGTAATCTCGCATTAATTTTTGTAACTAAATTTCTTAAAGAAGCGTCATTTTCAGCCTTTTTTAAAACTTCTCTTTGAGCTTTTTGTAACAGCAATTTTTCTTGCGCAGATTCAATAACTTCGAAATTTGGATTAATGCCAATTTCAAAAGGAAAAATCTTCACCAAATTTTGACAAAATGAGTGAATGGTTTGGATTTTTATTTTGGATTCTTCGTCGAGAATCTTGGCAAATAAAGTGCGGGATTTTTTTAAATCATTTGAAGTGGCTTGATTTCCAGTAAGTTGTGAAAGCTTTTCTAGAAGCTTGGCGTCATCAAGCAAAACCCAATTTGCTAATTCAGAATTGATACGATTTTGCATTTCTGCCGCGGCCACTTTGGTGAAAGTTAGGCAGAGAATTTTGTCGGGTCTGATTCCTTCCAGCAGAAATCTTAAAAGACGATCAACTAAAACCTTGGTTTTGCCCGAACCTGCAGAAGCGAAAACCCAAGCGGAATTTTTAGGATTGGAAGCGAGTTGCTGGAGTTTGTTTGTTTGTTCTAGGTTGGAGTTCATTTTGGGGCGTAAAAGGCTAACTGTTTCTGATCTGTCATTTCGAGCGCAGCAAGAAATCTCATGAGTCTTAAACTCAGTCTCTAACTAATGAGATTTCTTGCTGCGCTCGAAATGACAGAGAAAGAGATAAGATTATTCAACCGCGGCCGCAGGTTGAGCAGCAGGAGCGGCAGCTTCATCACCAGCAGATTCCACTTTCACAGGATTGGCTTAATTTTGCATGAAGCGGCGATATTTGGCGACATTTTCGTTATGCTCTTGAATAGTCGAAGAGACATGATGGTCACCTTTTCCAGTATCAACGAAATATAAATATTCGCTTTGTGGAGGATTTAACACGGCTTTAATTGCAGCAATTCCTGGGTTGCAAATTGGAGCTGGAGGCAAGCCATAAACATGGTAAGTGTTATATGGAGAGTTGTTTTGAATGTCACTAGTTCTGATTGGTCTTTCTAAATTCTTGTCTCCGAAAGCGTAAGAATAAATGATTGTTGGATCAGATTGTAGCTTCATAGATTTTCTTAAACGATTTGTGAAAACAGAAGCAACTTGTGGTCTTTCAGAAGCAAGGCCAGTTTCTTTTTCAACAATTGAAGCAAGGATCAAAGCTTGTTCTTTGGTTTTAACTGGAATTGTTTGATCGCGTTTTTCCCAAAGTTCATCAATGGCTTTTCTCATCGATTCTTGCATTCTTTTAATCATGCCAGATTTGGTGTCGTTGTAGGAATAGAAATAAGTTTCAGGAAGAAGGTGACCTTCTTTGATATTTTCTAGAGGTAGTTGGCCAATTAAACCTTGGTTATTAGCAACAATAGCTAAAGCAGATTTAGTAGAAAGGCCTTCAGCTACAGTGATTTTTCTGAAATAGATGTAACCACGCACCATTTTGTGCAAGATTTTATAGTAAGAGATATTTTTTTCAAAAAAATATTCACCATAACGCACTTTAGGATCTAAGCCTTTGATAAGTTGAGACATGTATAAAAATGTATCAGGATTTTTTATAATTTTTTCGTGGTGAAGTTTTTCAACTACTTGCCTAAAAGTTAGACCGCTTTCGATGATAAATTTCTTATCTTCGCGATGATAACTATTGGGAGAATTAAAATACATTATGACGCTTAAAATGGTCATCAGGTAACAAAATAGGATAACCGAAAATCCAGCGCAGATATTAGTGATAATTTTTCTACTTCTACTCATTAGATATATTTGTTATCCTTTATATTCTTCTCATGATGATACAGGCGTTAGTACCGCCGAATCCGAAAGAGTTTGACATCGCTATATCGATCTTTTTTTGCTTGGCTATTTTGGCAACCAAATCAATATCACAATTTTCTGAAGGATTGTCTAAGTTTAAAGTTGGAGGAGCAATATTATCTCTGATTGCTAAAAGAGAGAAAATAGCTTCAACACTTCCAGCTGCGCCAAGTAAATGGCCAATGGCAGATTTAGTTGAAGACATTGAAAGTTTGTAAGCGTGATCGCCGAAAACTTTTTTCACTGAACCAACTTCAATTTCATCTCCAAGTGGAGTTGAAGTGCCGTGAGCGTTGATGTAATCAACTTGATCATTATTAATTTGAGCATGTTTCAAAGCAACTTGCATTGCGTAAGTAGCTCCGCGTCCTGAAGCTTCAGGAGCTGTGATATGATAAGCGTCACCCGACATTCCATAGCCAATTACTTCGGCGTAAATTTTAGCGCCTCTTTTTTTAGCATGTTCATATTCTTCCAAAACTACGATTCCTGAACCTTCACCCATTACGAAACCGTCGCGATCTTTATCCCAAGGTCTTGAACCAGCTTCAGGATTATCATTAAAATTAGTTGAAAGAGCGCGAAGTGAAGCAAAACCACCAATACCAACTTCACAAATTGCTGATTCGGCGCCACCGGCAACCATCACATCAACATCACCATATTCGATCATTCTTGCTGAGTCGCCAATAGCGTGAGTTCCAGTTGCGCAAGCAGTAACGATTGCGTGGTTTGGGCCCATATAGCCATATTTAATTGAAACTTGACCAGAAGCTAAATTGATTAAACTTGCAGGAATGAAGAATGGGCTGATTTTTCTGATTCCTTTTTCTTTCATGTGGATTGAAGTTTTTTCAATCGCAGGTAAACCACCAATACCAGATCCAATCATCACGCCAGTTCTGTATCTTTGTTCGTCAGTTTTTGGTTCCCAACCTGAATCGGCAATTGCTTCAGACGCAGCGCCAACTGCGAAGTGAATGAAGCGATCCATTTTTCTTTGTTCTTTAACTTCGATGAATTTATCGATATTGAATAAATCGCCTTCTGTGCCGAATTTTACTTCACCAGCAATTTTGCAAGGAGAATCGACAGCGTCAAAAATTGAGATTTTCCCAAGGCCCGATTGACCATTGATTAATTTTTTCCATGTAGCTTCAGCTGTTGCAGCTAAAGGCGTTACAGCACCAATGCCAGTTACGACTACTCTTCTTTTTTGTATCATGATTTTAGGAAATTTAGAAAATATATGGAGGTTTTTCAAATGAAGGCGGATCTTTTAGATTGAAAAAAATATTTTGGAAGTTTTTTTGACTATTACCTAATTACTAAGCTTTTTTGATAAGCTTGGATAGCAGTATTATTAGGCGATAAAAATTTCTAAAAATGCGTAATTTACTTTTGCCAATTTTCTTGCCGTAATCATAAGAGATTGCCAATTCATCAATTCGCAAATTGAGACGAGCCATCTTAATTGCAAGTTCGCAGGTATATGTAAATTCTGGCTCAGTGATAAAATTATTTCCACTTGCTGCAAAAAGTTTTTTTAATTTGTCAGCTTTATAAATGCGATATCCGCTGGTGTAATCTTGTAATTTTTCGCCAGAAATTTTTTTTACGGCAAAAATATTTTGTAATAAAATTGAAGTAAATTTGCTTATAAATTGGCGATGTAGAGGAAATTTATCCATGATACTGGTATTGCAAAAACGCGAGGCGATTAAAAAATCTAGAGAATTCTCTTCAAAATGTTCGAGCATTTCTTGAAGCTGCTCGGGGTTGTGAGTATTGTCGGCGTCTAGAGAAATTATCAAATCTTCATCAGCAGAATTGTTAATTACATCTAAAAATAATCTTTTATAAGCAAGGCCTAAACCTCTTTGGTTAGTTACTTCGAGAATTCTAATTGGATGGAATTTTTGTAATTCAGTTAAATATTGGAAGGAGCTATCGGTGCTGCCGTCAAGGCAAACGATAATTTCGAAATCGCGTTCTAAAATGCGCAGTTCGTAATTTAAATTTGTGAGAAATTGCTGAAGACTATTCTCTTCGTTAAAGGCGCAAAAAATGACTTTGATCAAGGTGAAGAGTTTTTATTAATCTTTTGAATGGCTTTAACTTAAATTTGGTTTTTTAAAAATAAAACTACTAAACGAGATTGAGTGAATTTAAGTTTTTCAAATAAATTTTATTTGAAGAGTTTTTAAGGGAAAATTTTTGATCAAAAAATATACCAAAAAACTGAATTTTGAGCCCGAGCTCAAAATTTAGAAAAATAGCGCCTTCAGCCAGAAATACATGCCATTTGAGAGCTATTTAAATTTTTACCAAAATCATTCATAAATAAAGCGCAAAATAACCCTAAAAAATCATGAAATTATTTTTCTATTTAATCTTATTTCTAGTTCAACTTTCTTCATTTTCGGCTTTTGCGTCTTCCAAGATTTATGATCTTGAAGTGAAGAGAAACGCAATTTCGTTAGACGGAAAAGAATCTAAAGCAATTACGGTTAATGGAACTTTGCCAGCGCCGACTTTATATTTTAAGGAAGGTGACGAAGCTGAGATTCGTGTGAAAAATTCGATGACAGAAGTAACTTCAATTCATTGGCACGGAATTTTATTGCCGGGAAATATGGATGGCGTTCCTGGTTTGAATGGTTTTGCGGGAATTCCTGCGGGAGAAACATTTACTTACCGCTTTAAAATTCGTCAGGCCGGAACTTATTGGTATCATTCTCATTCTAATTTGCAGGAGCAAGACGGGCTTTATGGCGCGATTGTGGTTGAGCCGAAAGGGAAGGTTGCTTTGAAGTCTGATCACAGTTTTGATCGTGAATATGTAATTCTTCTATCTGATTTTTCTGAAGAAAGTGCCAAGGAAATTTTTCAAAATCTTAAACTTGATTCGGGCTATTATAATTACAATAAACGCACGCTTGGAACTTTTTTGGGTGATGCCAAAAAATATGGAATTTTGGCTACTATAAAAGATCGCATGGCTTGGGGTGAAATGCGTATGGATGCTACGGATTTGTCGGATGTTAGCAAATATAGCTTTTTAATTAATGGCAAAACTCCACAAGAAAATTTCACCGGAATTTTTAAGAAAAATGAACGCATCAAATTACGATTTGTGAATGCTTCAACAATGACATTTTACGATGTAGCTATTCCTAATTTAAAAATGAAATTAGTGGAAGCTGATGGCCAGCCTGTGAAATCGGTTATGATTGATGAATTCAGAATTGCGCCAGCCGAAACTTATGATGTGATTGTGGAGCCAAAAGAAAATAAAGCTTACACAATTATGGCCGAAAGTTTGGATCGCACAGGATATGCCAGAGCAACATTGGCGCCAACTTTAGGCATGGAAGCAGAAATTCCACAAATGCGACCAAGAGCGATTTTGACTATGGCAGACATGGGCAATGAAATGGGGATGGAAGAGGAAAGTGCCAAGACTGGATGGGACGATGCTGGAACGCCTGAAGGCAATAAAGCTTTGAAATATTCCGATTTAATTTCTTTAAAACCCCAAACAGATTTGCGCCAAGAAACTAGAGAAATTGAACTAAGATTTGCTGGCAATATGAATCGTTATATTTGGACAATTAATGGTGAAAAATTTCCCGCACCAATTCATTTAAAATATGGCGAAAGACTGCGTTTGAAATTTGTTAATGACACCATGATGGCGCATCCAATTCATCTGCATGGCATGTTTATGCAGCTTGAAAATGGTCAGCCTTTAAAATCTATGCCTAATAAACATACGGTTATTGTGGCGCCGGGAAAAATTATTTCGACGCTTTTAACTGCTGATGAAGAAGGTGAGTGGGCCTTTCATTGCCACTTACTTTATCACATGTCAGCAGGCATGATGGGCAGTGTGACTGTTTCGAAAGAGGTGCCAAATGCTGAAAATGCTTCAGATGTTGTTGCTGATAAAATAGTGTCTCAGGAGATTGATGAGTAGGATTTTTTTACCTTTACTTTTGACGCTGTGTCTTGTGCAAAACTCTTTTGCTGCAAATTTTCACTCGGGTCACGGATCTGATCATCAAAAGATTTTTCACGCTTTTACAGTTGAAGCTGATTCGGGTAAAGCGCGCGATGGTTCTGCTAGATCATGGGATTTGGATGGATGGGTTGGTTCTGATTACAATAAATTATGGTTGAAAAGCGAAGGAAAAAAATCGGAAAATATGATAAGAAATCTTAAGTTCAGGAGCTTTACAGCAAAAATATTAGACAATTTTGGGATGCTTAAATTGGTGTGCGCCATGATTTTAAAACCGACTTCTCTTCACATTCTGTCGATTATTTAACCATTGGTTTTGAAGGCCTTGCGCCCTATTTTTTTGAAACCAATGCCGAGTTTTTTGTAAGTGACGCCAGAAATTTTAGTGCCAGATTAAAACAAGAAATTGAATTGCGCATCACCCAAAAATTAATCACGCAGCATTATTTTGAGGCTGA
>CAMCME010000023.1 GCA_945875925.1 Rickettsia typhi
CAAGCACAAGAAGATGCGGAAGATTCCATAGCCTTTGTAGTCTGATTCAGCTTCAAGCCTTTCAAGCTCTAACCTCACCAAATCCAAATTCCACAAATTCAAAAACTTGCGGTAAATGTGAGTGGAAGAGACGAGATCTTCCAAACAAACCATTTCAATTTGTTTTGGTTCAAATGACATTTTTCTGATGAATTCTTGTTAAGAATAAGACCAATTCACAAAAGACGAATCAGCCAAGAGAGCTAGAAAACAGTACCTATAAAGAGTTTTAATAACAAGAAAATGATGCGAAAAATTACAGAAATTTAGATGAGGTTTTTGGGTGGATTTGCGACAGGCTCATAACATATAAAAACTAAAAATTCTTAAGTCATATAATCGAGCTGATCCCTTTATTTTTCCTGATAAGATTTATTTAAGAAAAAAACTAGACTAAAAAATTTCGGAAATTTTGAATAAGAATCACCAACTTTTTAATAACCAAAATACACCACAACAATGACAAATAATCAGAAAAACCCAACGCTAATTTATTAGGCAAAAGATGGGGCGATTGAGTTAAATTTAGATAATAAGAATGAAAATATTATCGCTAACTTAAACCAAATTGCAGAGCTGTTCGGAAGAGATAAATCGGTAATTTCTCGTCACATAAAAAACATTTATAAAACAGGTGAGGTGAAGGAAAGGGCAACTGTTGCAAAAATTGCAAGAGTCAAAAGGAGGTGAAAGATAAATTCTGTCAAATCCAGACACACGACACTAAATTAGTTAGCCTCAGGCACGGTGAGGTAGAAGAAAAAAGCAATATGCAAAAAACGCATATTGCAAAATTCTTAAATCCAGCTGTTTTCATTTTGTAAACAGTTCAAGAGAGGAAGGGTGTCAAGTCCCGACACTTCTAAGAAAAAAAAGGTCAGGTTGATTATATGACATAAGAGATAATCTTTTTGTTATGTAATTGATCTGATCTTTTTTGTTTGTCGTGCGGTTTATGAAGTTTGCGGCAGGAAGCTTACGCTGGTTTCGACTCCGCTCAACCGGCGGTTTGGGGTTTTACTCCGCCTATGATTTACGGAAAGCTGTCAAGTCCCGACACTTCCAACACTAACAAATACACTTGCACCATAGAAAAGGATTTTTGTTCAAAAGTGGCGCTAATTTTCTTGGTTTAAAATTTTAAACTTCTGCATTTTTCTTAAGAGAACTTCGCGCTTCAGTTTTGATAGGTGATCTAGGAATGTTATGCCATTTAAATAATCTATCTCATGTTGAATCAAGGTAGATAAAAACCCTTCTGCTTCCATTTCGTGTTTCTTGTTGTCTAGGTCTAAATAAGATAATTTTATTTTATTAGGACGGGTGATAATGGCGCTGATTGCGGGGTATGAAAGTGACGCTTCTTCAAATTTTTGAGTTTCTTTAGAAAGCCATGTTATTTCGGGATTAATCATAGATAGATTTATGTTACCTTCTGGCCAATCTAATACTATAATTCTGTCCAACAAACCCACCATATTGGCCCCCAACCCAATTCCCTTTTCTTTCGCCATAACCTCAAACATTTCATCGATATTTCTTCTTACCTGATCATCTATTTTTGCGACTGGTTTGGCGATTTGTTTAAAAATTTTATTAGGTGCGTAAATAAGAGATAGCATGAAAAAGATGATTTAGAATGGTTTGTTTAAATACAGAATAAAAAGGTCATCAGGCTAGTCAGAATTTGCAATATAAGGCAGGTTAGAAAGTGAAAATAGTTTTTAGAAGAATTTCTAATTGCACCAGCTTTGTTTTTTCTCGCCGTGATATTCTCTTGCCAATCCATTTTCCATAAGATCCTCAGCTAGAACTCTGTTATTTATTTTTACCACAGCAAGAATTCGGCCGCCATATTTGTCCCATTTCAATTCAGAAAATGTAATTTCTTGGTCGTTCTTTTCGGCTAGTTCAATGGCATTTTTTGTAAATTCTGAAGCTCTTTGAGCAAGTTTATCTTCCTTCTCACATTTGGCTCGCGGTGATTTTTCTGGTGTGTCGATATTTTTTAAACGAACAAAAAGTTTTAATTCAGATGGAAGAAAATTCTCGGAAATTTCAACAGTGTCTCCATCAACTACTCGCTTTATTTTCCACTTATAAATCTTTGTAGATTCTTCAGGATAGTTGTCATTAATTATGCTATTGATAGGGCCTTTGATAGGTAATGAATAAAGCGTAATAATTAGGATTGTGCTTATTAAAATTGTCCAAATTATTTTTGTATTTTTCATAGTGATGTGGAAAGGCCTTATGGATATTCTATGCAATATTGAAATTGGATGAAGCCTTGTGTGAGATGGTTGCGGGGGCTGGATTTGAACCAACGACCTTCAGGTTATGAGCCTGACAAGCTACCGGGCTGCTCTACCCCGCGATAAAAGATTTTTTAGAAATCTGTTTGGAAGAGGGGCGTAAGGTAGGGTGGTGCAAGTAAAGGTGCAAGGGTTAATATTGGTTTTTGATTTAAAAAATATTGGTTCGGAGTTTGTTGCGTGAAATATCATCAGTCACTGCCGTTGGTCGTGCCTTCTCGCTAAAAACAGCCATTTAGGCTATTTTTTTAACGATCAAAGCTTTTTGCAAAGGAGGCTTTTTAAGCTGCGTTTTTTAGTTTTGAGATGGCTTCTTGATAATTTGAAGAACCATAAATGTAAGAGCCTGCAACCAAAACATCGGCGCCGGCTTGGATGGCTAATCTGGCAGTTTCTGGGTTGATGCCGCCGTCAACTTCTAGGTCAATTTTTTTGCCTAATTTGTCGATTTTTTTTCTGATATTTTCAATTTTTCTTAATTGCGAATCTAAGAATTTTTGGCCGCCGAAACCCGGATTCACGGTCATCACCAAAATTAAATCTAATTTTTCCAAAACATAATCCAGTACATCTTCATGAGTTGAAGGCACAATTGAAACTCCAGCCTTTTTGCCTAAAGATGTAATTAAAGAAACCGAGCGATCTAGGTGAATTGAGGCTTCAGCGTGAATGGTGATAATGTCGGCACCAGCGTCAGCGAAAGATTTAACATGATTGTCAGGATTATTGATCATCAAATGCACATCAAAAGGCAAATGCGAATTAGGGCGGATTGCTTTTACAACATCGCTGCCAATGGTGATATTTGGCACGAAAGCGCCATCCATAACATCGATATGAATATAATCAGCGCCAGCTTTGGTAACGGCTGCAACACCTTCACCCAATTTAGCGAAATCTGCAGAAAGAATTGAGGGAGAGATTTTGATAATTTGCTGAGTCATTTTTTGAAGTTTTATCTTTTGCAACTAATGGCGGTAATGTCGTAAATCGGATGTTCTAGGCCTGAAATTGAAGGGCTGGAAGAAAACATCCAACCATAAAAAACTCTAGTTTTATTGGTCTTGTCATTATTACTGTCCAAAACTTCTAATAAAATTTTGCTTTCCGGTCTTTGATCAGAGCCAGATTTCCAACATTTGCGAGCAATGATGGTAAGAGTTCCAAAGGTTACATTGTCACCAATTTTCATTTCTAAAATAGAAGTTTTAGCGGTGATTTTATTTAAAGCTTGAACTACAGCTGTAGAATAAAAAGCAACTGGATCAGTTTTTTCAGTGATAGTAGAATTTGGATCTCGAATGACGGTTTCTGGCAAAACATATGATCCAGCCGCTTCATTTCCTTGAGCGAAAAGATTTTCGGCCATAAAAATTTGGCTGAAGAAAATTTGGCTGAAAAGAATTGTGAAAGTGAGAATTTTATTTTTTAGCATCTTTTTTATCTTCTTTATTTGAAGTTGAGCTGAAGATGAACTTTCCTAAAAGATCTTCGAAATTTACAGATGATTGAGTGAATCTAATTTCTTCACCAGCCTTTAACATTTCTTCTTCAGAACCAATTTCGATGGAAAGAAATTTTGAACCTAAAAGACCTTCAGAAGAAATTTTAGCTGAAGAATCTGCTGGCAATTGCACAGAGTTTTTAAGGATGATTTTTAAAGTAGCGCGATAGCTTTTTTCATCTAGAAATTGCTCAACTACAGTTCCAACTTTTACACCAGAAATTTTTACATCGCTGCCGCTGTTAATTCCTTCAATATTATCGAATTTGGCGATCAAATTATAACCACTTTCTCCACCTTTAACTTTGGCGCTTTTCATTGAACCAAATAGGAAGAAAACAGCGCAAAATAATACGAATGTTCCAACGATAATTTCAAAATAGTTAGTAGCTTTATGCATGGGAATTAGTTATTTGGGTTCCAAGATTGATAGTCAGAGCTTACGAGATCTCTTTTGCCACCTTGTGCCATGTGGCCTTTTGGAGCATAAGAATTTTTGGTGCCAGTTAAATTTGGCAAGTGAGATTTTTGCCAAGGATATCTGTGAGTGTTAATTTCAACTGGTGCGATGTCGCTTGTATAATGCATCCAACCATGCCATTGCGCAGGAATTTTTGAAGGCTCGGCAATGCCTTTATATATGACAAATCTTTTTAAATCTTTGCTTTGAAAATATTCATTACCAAATTCGTCGTCGCCGATTTTGGTGCATTGCATTTTGATTTTTAGTTTAACTAGGAAAGACATTTTTGTAAGTTAAAGGTGTTTTGGAAGAGTAGTTTTGGAATATATATTTGGCAGGAAATTATAGATAGAATTAAAAATGAAAAGTTAAATTTGAGAATTTTGCAAGCTCTCTTTGAAAAAGAGGGTGGATCAAATGCATTAGCATTTGAGACGGGTGATTCGAAAGGTTAAATCCGTTATCGATTTTAAAATATTAATTCTGAGTTCGTCTAGAGAAATACTTCGGCACAACTGCGTCGCAGTTGTGCCACCTCATTTTGCAAAGGAGGCAAAGCTTCCAAAATAAAATTAACATAAAAACATTTTTAGAACTGTTTTTTTAAAACCCCCAAAATATTCTCAGCACACAGATTCCTTCACGAACAGTTACAATTTCACAAAATTACAAACAAAGTGTCAAAATCCAAAATTACCGCAAGCCTCTGTTTCAAAACCTTTGCGCTGCTTGCTGCTGTAATTTTTTCTGGTTTTTGTGTTTCGGCAAATGCAAAAGATACAAGACCAATTACGCAGAAATTGTGGCAAGGAATTACTTCAGATGAATTGGAAGTTTTGAAGAAAGTTAGTTTGGCGATTGAAAAGAAAAATTATGATGAAGCCATTACTTATTTAGGCGCAAATAATGCTTTAAATCCAGCTTTTCAGGCTGAATCTGCTGATAAAAAACCAAAATTAATTGATGCGATTGGCGACATTATTTTTTGGAATAAATATAGCGGTTCGATCAATGCTAAAACCACTTCTTTCAGCGATATTTCGCGTTTTGCTACTGACAATCCTTTCTATCCAAATATCTCTGAAATTAAGCGCAATGTTGAGAGAGTGGCAATTGCCAATAGCGTGCCTTATCAAAACAGTGAACAATATTTTAACACCAATCCTGCTAGCACAACTCCTTCGAAACTTTATTTGCTGCAATCAAAAATTAATTATTTGGAACGCTTCCGCGGTGATGAAAGTAAGAAAGTCGTTTTGCAGCAAGATGTTAAAAATTTAATCACAGCAATTTGGACCAAAGAAGATTTTTCAGTGGAAGAAGAAAAAGCTTTTGTGACCAAGTATCAAAATAATTTAACTCAAGCCGATTATGTAAGTCGTATCGATAGATTGCTTTGGGACAACAAAATTGCTGAAGCCAAGAAGATTATGGGCTATGCTGATGAAGATCACAAAAGATTATTTGAAGCGATTATCGAATTACAAAGCTCTCCTAAATATATTGACCAAGTGATTCTTTCGGTTCCTAGAAAATTGCGCTCTAATGAAGGCCTGTCTTATCGCAAAGTTTTGTGGTATAAAGGCAAAGACAGAATCGATGATCTTTTAGATGTGATGGTTGAATTACCGGGTGGTTCAATTCATCCTGAAAAATGGTGGAATTTGCGAAATCTTTATGCTCGTGAAATGATCAAAAAGAAAAAATTTAAAGTGGCTTATGTGTTGGCTGCGCAAAATGCTTTGCCTTCTACAGCTCCAGATTTTTGGGAAGCTCAATGGCTTTCAGGTTGGATCGCTTTAAGATTTTTAGATGAGCCAAAAGATGCTTATAAACATTTCGAAAATATTTATAAAAATGTTTCGCAACCAGTTACAATATCACGCGCTGCATATTGGCTGGGCATGTCTTCAATTGCGATGGGTGATAAAAAGAAAGCGATTGAATGGTATAAAATTGCCGCGAAATATCCTGTGTTTTTCTATGGCCAATTGGCGATTAATAAGCATCGCGCCCTAGATGGAATCAATGCTCAATATGATATTATTTTGCCGAAAGATCCTGACATTTATGTGAAAGATATGAAAGCGATTTCAGAATCAAGAGCGGCGAGGGTGGCTTATTTACTTGCGATTACGGGTGATAAGAAAAATGCTACTAAGATTTTCGAATATATTGTGAATAAGGCTGAAACCGAAGGCCAAATTGCGGTGATCATGAAGATTATTAATGAGATTGGCGACAGACAAATTGATGCGAAAATTTCACGAGTTGCGGCTAAGAAAAATGTCTTTTTCATCAAAGATAAATTTCAAATTGTGAAAGAAGTTTCTAATGACGAATATGCGCCTTTGGTTCATGCGATTATTAAACAAGAAAGTGGTTTTGCACCCATGGCAGTTAGTCAAGTTGGCGCGCTTGGTTTTATGCAATTAATGCCTACAACGGCGCAACTAGTGGCCAAAGAAATTGGAATTCCTTATGATAAAAATAAATTAGCCACCGACATTAACTACAATGTGCGCCTTGGAACTCGTTATATTAAAAATATGATTGATCGCTTCGATGGATCTGAAATGCTGGCCATTGCATCTTACAATGCCGGACCAAATGCTACGCAAAGATGGATCAATGAATTTTATGATCCGCGTAAAGAAAAAGATATTGATCGCGTGGTTGACTGGATTGAGCTAATTACTTATTCAGAAACTAGAAATTATGTGCAACGCATTATGGAAAATTTAATCGTGTACAAATATCTTATGTCGCGTGCTAATTATGATGCGGTGCAGTAGAATTTTAACAGATCAATTCTGATTTGTTACCGCACTCGTTAATGGGTCTACCTCGTCCCAAATTCAATTTTGATTTTGTATCACGATGGACCCCGCGTAATAAGTGCGGGGTGACATTAATTATTGTGAGACAAAAAGTTTTAAAAAATTTCTAAACAATCCATTTTCTTAAAAAATGACACCTTTTGATTTCGATAAACTTAAAGAAGAATGCGGAGTTTTTGCAATTTACAATAGTGTAGATGCTTCGGTAAATACGGCTCTTGGGCTTCATGCTTTGCAGCATCGCGGACAAGAAGCGGCAGGCATTGTGACCATGTCGGGAGAATTTTTCTCAGCGCATTTTGCTGATGGATTGGTGGCAGATAATTTCAACTCAACAGAAGTTGTAAAAAAACTTGAAGGCAATTCTGCAATTGGACATGTCAGATATTCAACAGCTGGCAAAAAATCAGCACGAAATTTTCAACCAATTTACGCACAATTTAATTTCGGATTTTTAGCTGTTGCTCATAACGGAAACCTAACCAACGCCAATAAACTTAGAAATAAATTGATTGAAAGAGGCGCGATTTTTCAATCAACCATGGATACAGAAGTGATCATTCACTTAATCGCTCTTAGCCAAAAACCAACTTTGGTTGATAGAATTATTGATGCAGTTGCGCAAATTGAAGGCGCGTTTTCTTTAGTAATTATCCACAAAGACGGCGTCATCGCAATTCGCGATCCAAATGGTGTTAGACCACTTTCACTTGCAAGACTTGGCGATGCTTATGTGGTGGCTTCTGAGACTTGTGCTTTTGATATTATCGGTGCCAAATTTGAGCGCGATATTGAACATGGCGAAATGGTTATCATAAATAAAGACGGAATTAAATCGCTTCAGCCATTTGAAGTTAAACCATCTAAATTTTGTATTTTTGAATATGTTTATTTCTCTCGTCCAGACAGTGTGATTGAAGGAAAAAATGTTTATTCAATGCGTAAAAATATTGGCATTGAACTTGCTAAAGAAATTGCGATTGATGCTGATGTTGTGGTTCCGATTCCTGATTCTGGAGTTCCAGCGGCAATTGGTTATGCTAATCAATCTAAAATTCCTTTCGAACTTGGAATTATTCGTAACCATTATGTGGGACGAACTTTCATCGAGCCAACAGATCGTATTCGTCACTTTGGTGTGAAGTTAAAACATAATGCCAATTTAGAAGTGATTAAAGACAAAAGAGTTATTCTGATTGATGATAGTATTGTGCGCGGAACTACTTCTAAAAAAATTGTGCAGATGATTCGCGATGCTGGAGCTAAAGAAGTTCACATGCTAATCGCAAGTCCACCAACTATCGCGCCTTGTTTCTATGGCGTAGATACTCCAGATAAAAAAGATTTAATCGCGGCAAATTGCTCTACTGCTGAAATTGGTAAAATGATTGGTGTTGATACTCTTGGCTATATCTCAATTGATGGCCTTTATCGTGCCATTGCTAATAGCAAAAGAGATAATGAAAATCCGCAATATTGCGATGCTTGTTTCACTGATAAATATCCAATTCGTCTATCTGATAAAGAAGGAGGAGAAGTTCCGCTTTTCGATTTTATGAAGGCGTAATTTTAAATTTAAACACAAGCTGTCATTTCGAGCAAAGCGAGAAATCTCGTGAGGCTTATGCGGAAGTGTCAAACTAATGAGATTTCTCGCTTCGCTCGAAATGACAGCTTATTTCAAATAGATTATTTCAAAATTATTATGACAAAAAAATCCCCGAGCAAAAATTTACAAGAAAAAGTTTCTAAAATGGAATTTGAGCCAGCTATGAAAAGGCTTGATGAAATTGTAGAAATTTTATCTTCGGAAAAAATCGATCTGAATTTGATGATTGAATTATATGAAGAAGGTGTGGCTTTGAAAGATCTTTGCAGTGCTAAACTTGCTGAAGCTAAGATGAAAATTGATGTTATTTCTAGGAAAGAAAATTTTTAGTTGATTAATTAAGTGATTAAAATTTATCTCTAAAAAATTCACATTTCTAATCACTCTCGACTTTTAAATAATGTCAAAATCCCTACTAAAGACGGCTTCTGAATTTGTCGTTACAAAACTTTCAGGCAGTCAAAATCGTAAATTTAGCGTAAAAACTATCACAGTTGTTAAGCCAGTTTCGGAAGAATTTTTTCGCAGAACCAAATCTTTTTATAAATTTTCGGATAATGTTGCGCTGAAACCATTTAGCGAGAAGGAAGCTTTTTATGCACATGAAGAGCTTAAAGATGCGATATTAAAGCATGATCCAAGAATGTTATACCAAATAAACTATTTCTAGATTTGGTATTTATAATCCAAACTAACTTCATCTTTTTGGCTAAAAATTGCAAAAAGCCTCAAATTGTATGAGTATACAACTTTCATTTTTTACAGTTTTTATCTCAAAAATATTTTGTTAGTTCGGACTATAAATAGTTTATTTGTTATAGATGCTTTACAAGAAGCAAAAGAAGAAGATCATGCGGTAACAAGAAGATCATGCGTTAATAATAGTTAAGGGAATATACCAAAGTAAAAATCTATTGATCGCATTAGCTTCGTCATCAAGATCTGCATTAAATAAATCTGTTATTATCCCGCAGACCAGAATTCACTGCGATTTTTCTAGAGATGTAAAAGGGCGTTATGAATCATCTTGCAAAACCTTTCGCGCAACTTGCTTTGACCACTTTACTTTTAAAAGGCGATATTGTTGATTCTTGGAACTCCGATGAAAATAATTTATTTACTTTTTTTTCGCATGAACACAAAAAATATTCCAAACTTCCTTACCACTTTTCGTATCGTAATTATTCCAGTTTTGGTGATGTCTTTTTACATCCCAGGAATGGTTGCCCATGTTGTGGCGGCAGTGCTTTTTGCCACTGCAGCAATCACAGATTATTTCGATGGATATTTTGCTAGAGCTTTAAAAGTTCAATCAAATTTTGGAAAATGTTTAGATCCAATTGCCGATAAACTTTTAGTGATTGTCACCATCGTTATGTTAATCAATTCTAATAGTAATAATTTATGGATCTTGATTCCGGGTTTAATAATTATTTGTCGTGAAGTTTTGGTTTCTGGTCTTAGAGAATTCTTGGCTGAACTGCGTGTTAGTGTTCCTGTTAGCAAATTGGCAAAATATAAAACAGCTGTGCAAATGGTTTCAATTACCGGCCTTCTTTTAGGCGAAAAAGGTTCTGATTATACAATCTATTATTTATTCGGAAATTGGATAGAAATGGGGATTAAATTTTCTCTAGTTTTCTTGATGGTTTATCTAGCAAAAATGCTATTTTGCTTCGCTGCTTTTTTAACCGTGATTACAGGTTATGCTTACTTCAGAGTTGGTTTGAAGAATATGTAGTTTAACCGTTATCATTTTAAAACAGATTTGTCATTTCGAGCGCAGCAAGAAATCTCATGAGGCTTAAAACTCTGAGTGTAAACTTATGAGATTTCTTGCTGCGCTCGAAATGACAAATTTGAAAATGACTAATTTTGCTTTTACTTAAAAAGTAAACCTCTCTTTCTTCTCTTATGAAAATACATGTATCCCGCGATCAAAATACCGCAAAATAGCACGCAAGATAAGATGATGATGTCCAAATATTTTTTAATTAAGCCTTTATTCGCTCCAATCGCAAATCCTAGAAGAGTTAAAGTTGTTGTCCAAAACGCAGAACCACAAGCTGTGTAAAGAGTGAATGTTGTGATATCCATTTTGGCAATTCCAGCTGGAAGAGAAATGAAATGGCGTAAACCAGGAATGAATCGGCCAATGAAAATTGACATTGGGCCATGTTCTTTAAAATATTTCTCAATTTTTATAATTGTGGCTGGTTTGATCAGAAAATATTTTCCAATTTTAAATAGCACAGTGCGGCCAACTGAAGAGGCTAAATAATAGCTGAAAATTGCTCCAAGAGTATTTCCCAAAACCCCGAAAAAAATTACCAAATAAATATCCATCTTGCCATAAGACACCGCAATTCCTGCTGGAATCATTATCAATTCACTAGGCAATGGAAACATTGTGCTTTCCAAAAACATGCCAAGTAAAATTCCTAAATAGCCAATTTGGCCAATGAAATGAACGAGAAAGTGAATTGTTGAGTCAAAAAGTTGAGCTAAATGCATAGTGATTTTTTAAGATAAATTTTGAGTAACAAATTTTTGTAAATCAGATTTTGAAATTCTGCTGCTGCGTTTGGCTTCAATGATTGAACGGATTTTTTGGTAAGTGTTGTTTAAATCATCATTCACCAAAATAAAATCATATTCATCAAAATGGCTAATTTCATCTTTAGCTTTTTGCATGCGTTTTTGTACAACTTCTTCCGAATCTTGAGCTCGACCCCGCAATCTTCTTTCAAGTTCTTGAATAGATGGCGGTAGAATGAAAATTGAAACCACAGATTCTGGCGGAAATTTTTCTTTAATTTGGCGAGCTCCTTGCCAATCAATATCAAATAAAGCACAACTGCCGTTTTTTAATTCATCATCAATAAGTCTTTTTGGCGTGCCATAATGATGTTCGAAAACTTTAGCATGTTCTAAGAACTCATCTTTTTTTAACATTTCGTTAAACTCATTTTGGTCAACAAAATAGTAATGTTGACCATGAATTTCTTGCTGTCTTTTTGGTCTAGTTGTTACCGAAACTGAAAGTTTGATCAGAGGATCATTTTGAATTGTCATACGACAAAGTGTCGATTTACCAGCGCCTGAGGGAGATGAGATGATGATTAAAAATGGCTGGAAATTGATGAACATGGAAAATTTGTAAGGAGGGCTTTTTACATAAAAAAGGCGAGCCGTAAGACTCGCCTTTTTAAAAAATTATTCAGAATCTCTAACGATGCTGATATCTGGAGCGTCAGGATGTTTCATGCCAACAACATGGTAACCAGCGTCAACATGCAAAACTTCACCAGTAACACCAGAACCAAGTTCGCTAAGTAAAAATACACCAGCGCCGCCAACATCTTTCAAATCGATATTGCGTTTAAGTGGAGAGTTGTATTCGTTCCATTTGAAGATCAATCTGAAATCACCAATTCCACTTGCAGCTAAAGTTTTAACTGGACCAGCAGAAATTGCGTTTACACGAATATTATCTTTACCCATATCCATTGCTAAGTAACGAACTGATGCTTCAAGAGCAGCTTTAGCAACACCCATCACATTGTAATGAGGAACAACTTTTTCAGCGCCATAATAGCTAAGAGTGATTACACTTCCGCCACCAGCATTTTTCATTAATTGTTCAGCAGCTTTAGTAACAACAGCTAATGAATAAGCTGAGATGTTTAAAGTATTAGCGAAGTTAGAAGGGCTAGTATCTACATATCTGCCGCGAAGTTCGTCTTTGTCAGAATAAGCAATAGCGTGAACTAAGAAATCAAGCTTGCCCCATTTTTTTTCAAGTTCTTCAAAAACTTTAGTAACAGATTCTGGATCATTTACATCACAAGGAAGAACGATATCAGATCCAACTGAAGCGGCTAAAGGCTCTACTCTTTTTTGTAGAGCTTCGCCTTGATAAGTGAAAGCTAATTCAGCTCCATATTTTTTTGCTTCTTCGGCAATGCCCCAAGCAATTGAGCGGTTATTAGCAACGCCCATGATTAGACCTTTTTTACCTTGTAGAATTGTCATGTTTTGTCGAGTTAATTTATTGATAAAATGAAAATTGGTTTAAGGCCAATTTTTATTAGTAAAGCCAAGAAACTTGTTGTTTATTAAGAGTTTCAAAATCGATAATTTTTTGATCTTTTTTCAAAGTTAATCCAATATCATCAAGCCCTTCAAGCAAGCAATATTTTCTAAAATTATCAACTTCAAATTTGTAAATCTTATTTGCAGCGCGAACTTCTTGCTTAGGCAAGTCGATTGTGATGCTGTTATTTTCGTCATTTGCAAAATCTAGTAATTCTTGAACTTGATCACTTGGTAAAATGACTGGCAAGATGCCATTTTTAAAACAGTTATTGAAGAAAATATCGGCGAAAGATGGTGCGATTACACATTTAATTCCAAAGTCATTTAAGGCCCAAGGAGCATGTTCTCTGCTAGATCCGCAGCCAAAATTATCTTTGGCAACTAAGATTTGAGAATTTCTGTAAGCAGCTTTATTTAAGATGAAATCTGGGATTTCTTTTTCTTGTAAATCAAAGCGCATTTCATGAAAAAGGTTTTTGCCTAAACCAGTTCTTTTAATGGTTTTTAAGAATTGTTTTGGAATGATCATATCAGTGTCGATATTGATCAATGGCATAGGCGCAGCGATTGAGGTTACAGTGCTAAATTTTTCCATTTTTTCTGATTTTTTTATCGAGTTAAGCTTCAAGGCAATGAGCGAGAAATAAAGCAACAATCTTCTAAAAAGACAAGTTGATTTTTTATGCTGAGATTTTGTTTTATTGTAATAGCCAAAGATCATCAAAATTTTCTTGCATAAAAAACCTAAAAAATAATTCTGTAAATAAATACTGTCATTTCGAGAAACACTGTCATTTCGAGAAGCGAGAAATCTCATATGGTTTGACTCTGAGTTTAAGAATCATGAGATTTCTCGCTTCGCTCGAAATGACACTTGCAGGTAAGCACCAAAAATAACCACCAAAATCTATTTATGTTTAGAACTTACTACATTCTATTCCTCTTTTTCATTTCATCTTGTTCGGCATTTACCAGTAATTTTTTCGAAGATTTGCCAACTCCAAATAAGTTTTACCAACGCTTTCCTGAAAATAAAAAATCTCTCATCGTGATGAAATATACGACTGACGATCTTTATGAATCTTTGTTATGGTGCAAAGTTTCGAACGAAAAAGAGAGGCTGCAAAATACTAATAGTTGTCACAAGCTGAAAGCCTTGAATTACAATGCTTCTTTAATGCTGGAGCCGGGAATTTATAAGCTAATAACTTTCTCTTATTCAGATGATCAATTTGTTTTTGCCAAAAATATTAAAGAAGTTTTGACCAAAAAATTCTTAGTAAATTTTGAAGCTAAACAAGGTGAAATTGTTTATGTTGGAGCCATTGATAAAAAAGGTTCACGCCATCAAGTGGTGGATGAGTTTGAGTTGTTTAAAAAATCTTTAGAAACAGCAAATTCTAAGGATCTGGGAATTTTATTTGAAGGTCATTTGCAAGACTCAGAATGGTTGATCGACCAATATCGCGCAAGGCCGCAAGCTTTAGTAAAGAGATTGGCAAATAATGGAATTTCAGAAAAAGAAAAAGAGGATGCTAAAAACAAAAAGATTTTAGAATCTTTGCCTGATGGCTTTTATGAGATGTTGCTGGAAAAAGTTAGACGGGAAAATTTAACAAAAAATCAGCTGAAAGAAGAAGTTAAAAAACAGTCTAGAAAATTGAAGCCGAAAAAAAATAAACATTAAAATTCACCATAAAAATATGCCAAATTTTTCAAAAATAATTTGTCCTTTATCCCTTCGGGATACGGAAACGCGACACGAGTCGCGCCCCGCTTTGCGGGGATCCCCGTCCCGTATGTCAATGGGACATACGGGAATAATTTTGATATTTTTACTAATATTTTCTGCTTCTTGCAGACCATGCGGCAGCAAAAAAGCACTGATTATTTATAAAAATAATATTGAACTGCAAACTTCTTCTTTAGAAATTATAAAAAAATATGGTCTGGCGCAACAAAGATGGAGGGACGAATCGGGAAACAATATTTTCAGCTACACATATTCTAAACCAAAATATGGCATTTTTTCATTTCTACCAATTCCACTTTTTTATTCGAAATTTGATAATTATGAGGTGATTTTGACTTTTGATGATTCGGGAAATTTGGCGGATGTGAAGAAATTTCATGATCGAATTAAAATGAAATCTTGGGTTATTTGCGAACCGCAGGTGGCTGATTGTGATTTGGGTTATGAGGTGATTGGGCGGAAATAATCTGTATTAATATTTAGTTGATTAAAAAACAAAACCGCTGGTTTCGAATCTGCGCTGGCCACCAGTTACGATATTTTTTCACAAGCTTGCGGAAAAAATTTCTACAATTAGTCTGCAAAAAATAATTTCCAAAAATTCTTAAAAATTCCAACAAAATAATTCCTGATAAAAATATGGCAGGCCATTCACAATTTGCTAATATCAAGCATCGCAAAGGCGCGCAAGACGCTAAAAAAGCGAAGCTTTTTACTAAAATTCTTCGCGAAATTACTGTGGCGGCAAAAAGCGGGCAGGTTGATCCTGAATTTAATCCGCGTTTACGCAACGCCATGATTGAAGCGCGCACCAATAACATGCCTAAAGATCGCATTGATGCGGCAATTAAAAAAGTTCTCGCAGGAAATGAAGGGGACAATTTCGAAGAAATTCGTTACGAAGGTTATGCACCAGGTGGAATTGCAATTATTGTAGAAGCTTTAACCGACAATCGCAATCGCACAGCTTCTGAGGTTCGTAGCACTTTCACCAAAGCTGGTGGCGCTTTAGGCGAAACTGGCTCTGTGGGTTTTATGTTTGATCATGTTGGCCTAATTCAATTTGATGGCAAAGTTGCGTCGGAAGAAGAAATGTTTGAAGCTGCTTTGGAAGCTGGAGCTTTGGAAGTTCAATCTTCACCAGATTTACATGTGGTGATTACAGAAGTATCTAGCTTTAGTGAAGTTCGTGATGCTTTAATTGAAAAATTTAAAGATCCACTTTCTGCTAAATTTGACTGGAAAGCTAAAAATACTGTGGAAGTGGCAGATTTAGAGCAAGCGCAAAAATTAATGAAAATGATTGATGCTTTGGAAGATTGTGACGATGTGCAAATGGTGACAGGCAACTATATTTTCCCCGATTTAATTGCGGAAAAATTGTAATTTGAGAATATAACGGATCTCACAAAATAAGTTCAGGATGCTTTCCAACAGATTCTACAAACAAAATTTAATCAATGCCAAAAATCACCCAATATCACGCCAAATATTTCACTGGCGAACTTACAAAAAGATGTCCTTCTGACAGTTTAGAAAAACTTTCCGCAACACTTTCAAACGCTCAAGTTGATCTTAATCCTCATCAAATTGAAGCGGCACTTTTTGCTTTTAAATCTCCTTTGTCAAAAGGCGCAATTTTGGCGGATGAAGTTGGGCTTGGAAAAACCATCGAAGCGGGTTTGGTGCTTTCGCAAAAATGGGCGCAACGTCAAAGAAAAATTCTTTTGATAACTCCTTCAAGCCTTAGAAAACAATGGAGTTTAGAGCTTCAAGAAAAATTCTTTTTGCCTTCAATAATTTTAGAAGCCAAATCTTTTAACCAAGCCATAAAACAAGGAAATTTAAATCCTTTTGCTCAAGAAAATGCGGTGATTATTTGTTCTTATCATTTCGCCAAATCGAAATCGCCCTACATTAAAAAAACCGATTTTGATTTAGTGGTAATTGACGAAGCTCATCGACTAAGAAATGTCTATAAAACCAGCAGCAAAATTGCCCGCGAAATAAAAGACGCAGTTCAAGAATATCCCAAATTATTACTCACCGCAACACCGCTGCAAAATTCTTTGTTAGAATTATACGGGCTTGTCAGCATTATTGATGAACATGTTTTTGGCGATTTAAACAGCTTTAAATCGAACTATTCCAAAAACCCTTTTGTAGAAATTGAAGAAAGCGAGCCCAAACCAGACATGTTTCTTGATTTGCGCAACAGGCTAAAACCAGTTTGCAAGCGCACTTTGCGCCGCCAAGTTTTGGAATATATAAATTACCGCGACCGCAAACCAATCACCCAAAATTATTCGCCAAGCGATAAGGAATTAGAGCTTTACGAATTGATGTCGCAATATTTGCAAAGAGAAAAACTTTACGCTTTGCCTTTTAGCCAGCGGCAATTGATTACTTTAATTTTGCGCAAACTTCTGGCCTCGTCTTCTTTTGCAATCGCCAGCACGCTTAAAGGTTTGGCTGTGAAATTGGACGAACTGGAAAAAAATATCACAAAAAAACATCAAGCCGCAAGCCTTGACCCAAGCTTTGATGTGGCTGAATTGTTCCAAGAAAATTACGATAGTTTTGAACAAACCAAAGATGAATGGATTGACGACGAAGAAAGCGAGCAAGAAAACAAAAAAGAAAAACCGCGCCAAGAACTAACTTTGGAAGATATTCCTTTAATCAAGGCAGAAAAAGAAGATTTAAAAAAATTCGCCAATTTGGCTGACTCAATTTTTACCAACTCAAAAGGCGAATCGCTTTTAATTGCTTTAAGAGAAGGTTTTAAAATGACGCAAGAGTTGGGCGCGCAAAAAAAAGCAGTTATTTTTACCGAATCCAGAATCACTCAAAATTATCTTTTAGAACTTCTTAGCCAAAACGGTTATTCTGATAAAATTCTCTTTTTCAACGGCTCAAATAACGACGCCAAGTCAAAAGAAATTTACAACAATTGGCTCAAAAAAAACCAAGATAGCGATAAATTAACAGGCTCTAAAACCGCAGATTTACGCGCCGCTTTGGTCGATTATTTTAAATCAGACGCCGAAATTATGATTGCCACCGAAGCAGCGGCAGAAGGCATAAACCTGCAATTTTGCTCGCTGGTTATTAATTATGATTTGCCGTGGAACCCGCAAAGAATTGAACAAAGAATCGGCCGATGTCACCGTTATGGTCAAAAACACGATGTGGTTGTGGTGAATTTTGTGAATTTAAAAAATGCCGCCGACAAGCGAGTTTACGAACTTCTCGATCAAAAATTTAAATTATTTAAAGGCGTTTTTGGCGCCAGCGACGAAGTTTTGGGCGCAATTGAATCTGGCGTTGATTTTGAGAAAAAAATTGCTGCCATTTATCAATCTTGCCGCACCGAAGAAGAAATAAACCGCGCTTTCGACGATTTGCAAAAAGAAATGGAGCAGCCAATTCAAGACGGATTGAAAAACGCCAAAGAAAAATTATTAGAAAATTTTGACGCCGATGTTTGCGAAAAACTGAAAATAAGCCACAAAGAAAGCCAAAACTATTTAGAAATTTATGAAAAATGGCTGTGGAATATTTCTCGTTATTTTTTGGGAAACGCCGCCGAGTATAACGAAAACGAGCATTCTTTCATTTTAAAAACCAATCCATTTCCAAATCACAATATTGAAAACGGCCCTTACAAAATTGGCAAACATGTTGAAAACGCTCATATTTACCGCCCCAATCATCCTTTGGCAGAATTGATTTTAGCCGAAATTAAATCGCAAAATTTGCCCGAAGCTGAAATTGTTTTTGATTATTCCAGCCAAAATAAAATTATCTCGCCAATCAAGCAATTGGTTGGTGAAACGGGCTTTTTGCAAGTGTCGCAATTAACCATCAATTCTTTTGAAATTGAAGATCACATTTTAGCCACCGCCATCACCCAAAATGGCGAAGTTATTGACCAAGAAATTGTCAAAAAACTTTTTTCGTTAAATGCTAAAATTGGTGAAGAAAATATAAAAATTGCCAACCAAAAATTGCTTGAAGAAGAGCAAAATAAAATTGCCAAAATTTCTGAAAATATTTTGCTTAAAAATAATCAATTTTTTGATGAAGAAGTAGAAAAGCTCGACGCTTGGGCTGAAGATATGAAGAAGAGTTTAGAAATTGATTTAAAACGTTTGGAAATTGAAATTAAAAGCAAAAAAACTCACGCCAAAAAAGTTTTAATCTTGCCAGAAAAAGTGAAGCTGCAACGCGAAATAAAAGAGCTAGAAAAAAAGCGCAATGAAACCCGCCAAAAACTTTATCAAGCGCAAGATAAAGTTGACGAACAAAAAGAAGAATTACTCACCAAAACCGAAGCCAAATTAAAACAACAAAGTGAGTTAAAAATTTTATTCACCGTTAAATTTAAAATAATTTAAAAAAACCAAAAACATGAAAGACAACAAGCAGAAACTAGAACTCACTTGGATTGGCAAACACAATTCTGAATATAATATTGCCAATATTGAACCGCGCATTTTGCAAGAAAGCCCCGATCTTTCTAACTGCAAAAATGACGCAAACACGCAAAATAAAATTATTCACGGCGACAATCTTTTAGCGTTAAAAGCGCTTTTGTGCGAATTTGAAGGCAAAGTTAAATGTATTTATATTGATCCGCCATATAACACGGGCAACGCTTTTGAGCATTATGACGACGCGGTGGAACATTCAACTTGGCTAAGTTTGATGAAGCCAAGATTGGAATTGTTGCGGCTGCTTTTGAGTGAGGATGGGGTTATTTTTGTGCAAATTGATGATAATGAACAAGCCTATTTAAAGGTTTTAATGGATGAGGTTTTTGGAAGAGGAAATTTTATAGCCTGCACTCCTGTAATTATGAATTTAAAGGGAAATCAAGATCAGTTTGGTTTTGCTGGAACTCACGAATACATAGTTATTTTTGCTAAACAAAAAGATGCCGCAAAAATAAATCAATTTGAAATTGATGAAGATGGCTTAGATGAATGGGATCAAGACGATGTTGGATATTATAAAAAAGGAGCTAACCTCAAGGCAACAGGCGGAAATGCTCCAAGAGAAAAAAGGCCTAATTTATTTTTTCCAATTTTTGTTAAACCAGATAGCACAATTTATGTATCCGATAATAATTTAGCAGAATCTGAAAGGGATTTAGTTATTTTTCCAACAACAGATGAAAAAGAAATGTCTTGGAGGTGGAGTAAAAAGAAAATTCAAATAGAACTAAAAGATGTTATAATTTCCGGTAATTATGCAGACAGAAATATCTCTTTTTATAAAAAACAAAGACCTGCGCTCGGCGAATTACCTTCAAAAAAACCAAAGAGTATTTTTTATAAACCAGAATACAGTAGTGGGAATGGAACATCTCAAATAAAAGCTATTTTTGGAAGTAAGTCATTTCCTTACCCAAAGCCAGAGAACTTAATTCATGATATTTTGCATCTATCTAGTCAAGAAAACGATCTCATCCTCGATTCTTTCCTCGGCTCTGGCACCACGGCGGCAGTTGCTCACAAAATGAACCGCCGCTATATTGGCATTGAAATGGGCGATCACGCTTACACGCATTGCAAAACGCGTCTCGACAAAGTGATTGCAGGCGAACAAGGTGGCATTTCAAAAGCGGTTAATTGGAAAGGCGGCGGCGCTTATAAATTCTACGAATTAGCCCCAAGTTTTATTGCCAAAGATGAATTTGGAAATTTGGTGATTGATGGTTTTTATAACGACACCAAGCTAATTCAGGCAATGTGCAAATTGATGAATTTTAGCTATCAACCAAGCCAAGAACAATATTGGAAACACGGAATTTCCAGCGGCAAAAATTATCTTTTTATCACCACGCAAATTTTAACCTGCGCTTTAGTTGCACAAATTGCCAGCCATTTAGGCGAAAATGAAACTTTGATTATTTGCGCCAAAAATTTTGAAAGCGGCGCTGGCAAAATAGACTCGCGAATTGCGGTTAAAAAAATTCCGCAAAGCGTTTTAAAATCATGTAATTTTGGCAAAAAAGAATATCTGCTTCCAATCAAAGAAAATAAGGCTTTGGAAGAATTAACTCAAAACGAAATTGAAGAAGAAAATGACTAATAATTTAAACGCCGATTTTGCCTTAAAATATATCAACAGCGCCATGAATTTGCGCAAGCCGCAGTTCAAAAGCTTGGAGCTTTTTGCTGATTATTTGAAATCAGAAGTTGGGCAAAAAGTGCTTTTGCGCCTGAAGAATAAAGATTCAAAAAATAACCAAAAATTGGTCGATGAACTTTTGGCCGAAAGCATAAATTATTTTAGCCAAATTTCTGAAGCAAAAAACTTTACAAAATTTGAAAGAAAATTTCCCGCTTTCACTTTTGCGCTGGCAACCGGAGTTGGCAAAACCCGCTTGATGGGCGCGTTTGTGGCTTATTTATATTTGGTTTATGGCATTCAACATTTTTTGATTGTGGCGCCAAACCTGACAATTTATCGCAAACTTCTTGCAGATTTTAGCAAATCCAATCACCCAAAATATGTTTTTCGCGGCATTCAAGAAATAAACAGCACCACGGCAAGAATTATCACCACCAATAATTATGAAAATGACAGCGGCAAACAGCTTTTTGGCAATCAGCTAGAAATTAATATTTTCAACATTCAGCAATTTGCCCAAAAAGATCGGTCGCAACAGCGCGGAATTCACGGTTTTAAAGAAAATATTGGCGAGTCTTATTTTGATTATCTCAAAAGCCAAACTGACTTGGTGGTTATGCTTGACGAAGCGCATCATTATCACGCAGACGCGGCGCTGGAATCTCTTGATGATCTTGATCCGCTTTTTGCTTTGGAAATGACCGCAACTCCTTATTTGGGAAGCAAAAAAAGTGGCAAAGAAGTTGTTCAAATTGTCATGCAAAATGTTTTATATTCTTACAATTTGGGTGATGCGATTAGAGGAAAATTGGTTAAAAATCCGTGGATTGGAACTGAAGCCGATCTTGATTTTTCAAAGTTTGATTTCGATTCAATTGAGGGCGACGCCAGAAAATTGCAATTGGCGGCTTTTTTTCACGAAAGAGCCAAACTTGGGCTTCAAGAATATGCTTTGGAAAATAATTTAAAAATTATCAAACCAGTTTTGCTGGTTGTTGCCAAAGACACCAACCACGCCAGCGAGCTAAAAAATTTGATTGATAGCGACAATTTTCGTGGCGGCGAATTTAAAGGCAAAGTTCTTGAAATTCACACCAAAGTTAAAGGCGAAGAGGCGGAAGAAAATATCGAACAATTAATTTCGCTGGAAGATGAAGGCAATTTAATGGAAGTGGTAATTCATGTGAACATGTTGAAAGAAGGTTGGGACGTTGCCAATGTTTATACCATCGCGCCTTTGCGCCAATCGGCGGCGGCAATTTTAACCGAACAAACAATTGGTCGAGGTTTGCGTTTGCCTTATGGCGAGAGAACAGGAAATGAATTGGTTGATAAGTTGGTGATTGTTGCCCATGAACAATATTCAAAAATTCTTGAAATGGCGAAAGATTCTGTGCTTATTCAAGGGCAAATTGAGCAAATTAATCCGCAAGAAATTGGTGAGAAAAAAATTTTAATTCAGTCTTTGCCAATTGTTGTAAAAGAAGTGGCAAATGAAATTGAGAAAAGCGCGGCTACAATGGCTGCAATTGAAATTGAAGTTAAAAAGGAAGTTTTAAAAAATCCGCAAAACGCAAATTTTAGTGAAGAAAAGCAGCAAGAAGTTATTGTTAAAGAAACCAAAAATAAGGTTTTAGATTTAGCTAAAAAAATTATTTCGCACGACCAGCAAACTGTAAAAAATTTGCCGTTATTTGATTTTGACAGCGAGGCAAAAATTGAGATTAATAAAATTGCCGCTGATTTTTACGAAAAGCCAAAAACCCATTATATTGCAATTCCGCGCCTTGATTTAAGACCAACTTTTGGCGAGTTGGTGATTCATGATTTTGATTTAGACGAAACAAGAATGCGTTTTTATCAAAATTACCGAAATATTATTGAAGAGCAGTTGCAAAATGATTTAGAAAAAAATTTGTTAAATGAAGAAATTTTTGCTCAAAAAAATAAGCAAGTGACAAAAATTAATAGCTTTGGAAATTCTGCAAACCAAGCACCGCAAAACACTATTATTGCGGCGCTTTGTGGTTTTGATGTTATTGATTATGACGATAAAAACCAAAAGCCGTTACTTTTAAAATTAGCCAATCAAGCGGTTAATCATTATCGCAAAAAAGCAGAAGATGAAGAGAATTTAGCTATGATTGTTGAACACAATATTCATGAAATTGCCGAAGATATTTATAAACAAATTTCTGAAAAAGTGGAATTTAAATCGCCTTCATATTTGGCGACAGAAATTGGCAAGCCAAAGCCAGTTTTAGAGCAGCATAATATCACGACAATTGCTGAAAATTGTGTTTCTTTACAATCGCAATTCGATAGTTTTAACGCCAAATTTATTTACGAAAATTTTAAAAAAGCCTGTCACGAAAAATATCGCTTCGATTCTTCTGACGAAGTTAGATTTGCCTATCTTTTAGAAAATGATAACGCGGTTAAATGTTGGATGAAACCAGCGCCAAAGCAGTTTGAAGGCTTATTTTACAAAAAAGAATCAGAAAATATTCCATCTAATTACGAACCCGATTTTGTCGTTGAATTGGCAAGTGAAATTATTTTGGTGGAAGTAAAACCAGAAAATGAAATGCGCGATTTAAATGTTTTGGCAAAAAAACAAACGGCAGAAAAATATTGTGAATTAATAAGTCAAAATATTGGCAAATTTGAAATTGCAAAACCTTGGCGTTACGTTATTGTTCCAACTAACCGAATTAAAATTACTGCTACAATCGATGTTTTGCTTGGCTTTTTGGATAAAAATTAATGAACTAGCAAAATTCGCGACCAATTCAAAAAAACATAAAACAAAAAACTAATCAAAAAAATCTTATGAAACAAATCGAAATTACTCCGCAATTAGTTAAAGATCACAATTTAACCGAAGAAGAATATCAAAAAGTTTTAGGAATTTTAGGTCGCGTGCCAACAATTACCGAGCTTGGAATTTTCTCGGCAATGTGGTCTGAGCATTGCTCTTACAAATCTACCAAAAAATGGTTAAAAACCATGCACACAACTGCACCTTGGGTAATTTGTGGTCCGGGAGAAAATGCTGGTGTGATTGACATTGGTGACGGCCAAGCTGTGGTTTTTAAAATGGAAAGTCATAATCATCCGTCTTTCATCGAACCTTATCAAGGTGCGGCAACTGGTGTTGGCGGAATTTTGCGCGACGTTTTCACCATGGGCGCGCGCCCTGTGGCGAACATGAACGCCCTACGATTTGGCGATATTAACCATGCTAAAACTAAAACTTTGGTGAATGGTGTGGTTTCAGGAATTGGCGGTTATGGCAATTGTATTGGCGTTCCAACAGTTGGTGGTGAAGTTACTTTTGATAAAAGTTACAATGGCAATATCATTGTAAACGCCATGACTGTGGGCGTGGCTGACTCAAATAAAATTTTCTATTCTGCCGCTTCTCAAGTTGGCGCTTCTGTGGTTTATGTTGGATCAAAAACTGGTCGTGATGGCATTAACGGCGCGGTGATGGCATCTGACGAATTTAAAGAAGGTGACGAAGATAAACGCCCAACGGTGCAAGTGGGCGACCCATTTGCAGAAAAACTTCTTCTAGAAGCTTGCATGGAATTAATGCAATCGGACGCGATTCTTTCAATTCAAGATATGGGTGCGGCTGGTTTAACTTCTTCATCTTTTGAGATGTCTGGAAAAGGTGGCACAGGAATTGAGTTGAACTTAGAAAATGTTCCGCAACGAGAAAGCGGCATGACACCTTATGAAATTATGCTTTCAGAATCTCAAGAAAGAATGTTGATGATTTTGAAACCAGAAAAAGAAGAGTTCGCCCGCAATATTTTTGAAAAATGGGGATTGGATTTTGCGGTGATTGGAATTGTTACCAATACTGGAAAAGTTGTGATTAAAATGAATGATGAGATTTACGCTGAAATTCCTTCAGAACCACTTTCAGAAAATGCCCCAGAATATGATCGAGCTTGGGTTTAAAGCGACGGCGCAGCCGTAAAAATGACCTAAACGGTCATTTTTAGCTTTAAACGGTCTAAGGAGTAAAGCGACGCCAGACCAGGCGTGAGTCGTCTTCGAGTGTAAGCGAGAAAAGCGACGACGCATGCGTCCTAGCACCGCCACTGAAAGGCTTCACGTGGAAAGCAACCTGCGAATCCGCTGAGTGGCCATGTCGAACTGCAACTC
>CAMCME010000024.1 GCA_945875925.1 Rickettsia typhi
ATTGCTTGGTAATGCTGATAGTACTGGCGCGACAATAGTTGCGAATCCAGAGCTTACAGCTGATCTTTTAAGAGCAGCTTTTATTGAAACTGCTAAAGTTGAAAGTTCAGCAGAGATTATTCCCCTTCTAGTTGCAAAAGATGTTGCCAGTTTAGGCAATACTCTAAAAGATCAGGAAGCTTTCTCTAAAGCCTTTACTGAAGCGTTTAGGGATGGAAATGCAAAAGTTGTTAATGCGATATTTAAATCTTATTCTAGCGACACAAATACTAAAACTTTTCTAGATAAGACTTATTTGTTAGAAGGTATTAAAGTCGCTTCCGAATCAGGAAATTTATATGATTTGGAAGATTTGCTTGGCAAAATTTCTTCTCCAGCAGATGAAAGTGGCAAAGTTACACTTACAAAGGAACAATTAAGCACTCTTATTAATGATGCTTTCTTAGCAGCCTCAAAAACAGGAAGTCAAGATTCTGTTGAAGCTTTATTTGATATATCGGTTAGATCCACTACAAGCACATTAGATGCCGATCAAGTTTCTTCGATCACAGAAGAAACTTTGCTTAAATCTTTGAAAGAAGCTTCTAAACAAGGCCATGCAGATGTTATTGATTTGTTTATTTCAAAGACAAAAAGCGTTGGAAATGTCGGAGATTTTAATATTTCAATCGACGCTTTAAATAAAGCAATTGGAGTTTCTTTTGTTTTGGCTGCTGCCAATGATAAGTCTAAGGCTATTACCAGTTTATTGGCGGGGAAAAATTCTGATGCAGATAAAGCTGCTGCACTAGGCACTGTAAAATTAGAGACAACTGATATTGAAAATACTGATAACGGAATTGACAACCTTATTGAAAATCAACAATCCAAAGTATTATTAGCCGCTAGTGCTAATGGCCTTAATCAAATTATCACACCGCTGCTTACTAAATATGCAGCAACGATAAGAATAGATGAGAAAGACGATCAGGAAAATACCACACTTTATAATTCTATTGCTGGACAAACTGCTGATATTACTAGCGCCGATCTAGCTCTTATTCCAGAACATATTAAAGCTTTAATTGAGAATGGTGCAGACCTTAATGCTTCTTGTGAAAATTTTGACACGCCAATTGTTAAAGCTATTGTTGATGGCAAGCTTAAACTTGCCACAGCGATGGTTGCAAAGGCTATAGAAAGAGAAAGATCTGCAGATGGAAAATCATCAAATAAAGATCTTGAAGCTGCTCGCCTTGCCTTAATGGATGGAACATCTAAAGCTTATGTTGATAAATTTGGAGAAAAAACAGCACCAAAACTAAAAGAAGCAGAAAGAAATCTTTTGGCAACACAAGTTCAACCTAGCAAAAGTCTCTTCACCAGCGAACCTAAAAAGGCACTAAATAAGTTTGACCAAGTTGAATCAGCAAAGATTAAGGAACTCTTCTCGTTAATAACCAAAGAAGGCTCGAATCTTGCATTTTATAAGATAACCCAAGGCCCAACCTCTATGGGTGGAACGATATATAAGGTGAATAGCGGTCCTAGAGAAATTCTTAGATTCACTATACCAGGTTCATCATCTCAGGCACATTTTTCTACAAATGGCGGTACAACAAAAACCCCGCTAACACCCGCAAACGAAAATGATGTTATTAAGATTCTTGAGCCAATTTATAAAGAAGATGCACAGAATAATCTTTTAATTGCAGCAACCAAAAAAGGAGGAAGATTAACTTCTGTAAAAGAAATCTTTGATAACTATCAAACTAACAAGAAAAAATTTGGCATTGAGGCTAATGATAATCTTGATCTGAATTTAGCCTTCACTAAAGCTTGTGAAGCTGGTCATCTTGATATTGCAAAATATCTATATGAGCAATCTGTCTCTACTAATAAGGGGGTCGTTACATCTTCTATTACAGACAAATCGCTGTTGCAAGCTATTGAGCAAGCTGCTTCTGAAGGAAGATTTGATATGATTGAGGTATTAATTGGTAATAAAATTGTTTCTGAAAAAAAGACTGTTGAGGAAGCAGGCGGCGGAACAAAATATATTGAGGAAAAAGCAGTTTTAGGCTTCGAAAAAATTACTCAAAGCCAGATATTAGAATTTATTAAAAATGCTGCCACCAAAGGTGGTAATGACGAAGATCGCTCAAAAATTATTGCGGCATTATATAACAAATTTGATTCGGCCACCAAAGATACAACCGAACTTACTCAAGGAAAAATCTCGGAAGCATTATCAGAATCTTTGTTAGCCGCAGCTATTGCTGGGAATAGTGATGTTGTTAAACTTTTGCTTGGTGAATCGGAAGTTGCTTCAGGGAAAAAAGTTGAAGCAACCTATACTTCAAAATCATTATCCCAGTTCATACTTAGAGCTTCTATAGTTGGTCATGCTAGCGTTGCTGAATCTTTGCTAGATAAATTATCTACCATTGTTCCAACTCCAGCAGGAAAAGTTGCTATTTCTTCAAAAGATCTATCAGAAACTCTTAGCAAATCTTTTGTTAATGCAGCTGCTAATAAACATAAAGTTGCAGTTGATGCTTTAGCGTCAAGAATGAATGGTGCTGGGCTTGATATAAAGATTGATGGGGCAACACTAAAAAGTATCGCAAATATCTCAGATACGACTGAAATACAATCCATTTTAGCAAATGTTTTAGAAGCTTCTGCGGCAAAAGAATTTAGACAAATTGTTACGGCCGTGGCAACCGCATCGGAAATGGGAAGCGTTGATGCTAAAGCGAAAGACGGAAAAGGTCGCCCTATCAAACAAACTCCTCTTTATAACTGCGTAAAAAATTTAAATGATGACATTTCTGATAGCGCAAATTTGCCACCAGAAATTGAAGCTTTAATTGCCAAAGGTGCTGATATTTTTGCTGTATGCAAAATTAATGATGGCCAATATGAATTAACAGATAGCAACACGCCAATTAACCGAGCAATTGAAGGTGGAAAAAGCAATCTTGCTGCAAAAATGGTGGCTAGAGCCAGAGAAGTAAAAATAGCTTTAGGTAAAACTCTTGGCGCTGGCGCGACTATAGAACTTTCTGAAGATGATAGAATAGCTTTTGATAATGCGGCTAATGCGGCTTTAGATAATAAAGCTACTTCTGCTGTCACCCAAGAAGCTGTTAAAGATTTCAAAGTAGATCACGCGGCTAGAGTGAATGTCAATGACGCGGATATTTTAAAAACCACTACAAAATCAGAACCTAAATCTACAGCTGACACATTAACTCCTGGAATTTTGAGAACAAAAACTTTAGCTGAAAGAGATCTTAAAAAAGTAACAACCAAGTCTAATGATGCAATAATTGGAAGACTTCATGCTTGCTTTACAGCGATAGGTTCAAGCCCATCTAGCTATATCAAATTCCCCGCAACCGATACTGGAGCTGAGTCATCAGGGAAGCCGAAGTTTAGCATTACTCATACTAAAGCTGGAACATTATCTTCCGAATCTTATGTGATTAGAGACTTAGAAGGTAAAAAATCTACTACCATCACTTTAAACAAAGAAGATGGTTATTTGGTTGGCGAGGGGATTGTGGTTTCTGATGCAAAAGGCACCAGAAAATTGGATGAGAAAAGCGTGTCGAATTTTATCCGAGGTCTCAAAGATATTTATATTGCCAAAAAGCAAGATGAACTTTTAGAAGCCGCTTCTCACAAAAATCCGACTGCTTTATTTGCTGTATTGGATGGTTTTAATTCCAATAAAAAACAATTTGAGATTAGAGAAGAAACACAGCTTGATTTAAGAGAGGCTTACCTTGTAGCTAAGGTTAACGGAAGTGTAGCAGTAATTTCTATTCTTGAAGCAGAGCCTTTTAAATTAACAGAAGAAAAAGTTTTTGGAAAAGAAAGTGAGGGAGGTTTGGGTGAAACTAAAATTTCTTCATATTTGCCAGTGGCTGCCAAGAATAAGCAGTATGATCTTTTAGAAAGACTTTCTGGAATGGGTGCTGGTAATAGTGATATGGCAGATTCATCTGGCAATACAGCTATTTATTATCTGCTTTCAGAAAAAATATCCGACACCGCCACTCAAAAGAAAGTTAACGAACTTACCAAACATTTACTTCTTTCTTCTACGGATGTGAACTTCAAATGCCATGATGGCAATACTGTGCTTCATGCAGCAATTATGTCAGAAAATTATGAAGTGGCTCCACGCATAATTACCATGATGATTGGTAAAAATATGGATCTGAATATCAGAAATAATTCAGGCGAAACAGCTTTTGACCTTATAGCAAAAATACCTGATAAAGCTTTTAGAGAAGATTTATTAGATCGTGCCGCAGATGCAATTCACAAAGCTCCTAATTTAGACAGAGGCCTAGATCTTTTAGAAGCTTCTCGCACTGGACATCCTGAACTTCTTACTTACTTGGCTGGAAAATATCGGGATGGAATTTCTACAATTCATGTAAGAGATGCTAATAATAATAACACACCTCTTCATTACATATCTTCACAAACATCTAGTAATCCTGAAAAGTCTAAAGCCATTGGTCTTGCCACACATGCTCTTCTTGAAAAAGGTGCACAACCATTCTTCAAGGGCAAAGAGGACAATACGGCACTTCATTTAGCTCTTAAGTCAGAAAATTATGTTCTGGCTGCACTGATGATTAGCAAGGTTAACGCACTTGGCGAAAGAGATGCTTATAACTCTTTGGGTCATTTCGAAGAGATAAAAAATGATCGTAACGAAACGGTTAATGACCTTGTAGGTAAAATAAAAGATCCAAAAATAAAAGCTGAGTTGCAAAGTTTGATTTCTGGGAAAAAAGTAATGAGTCTAGATGAAGTGACGGACTTGGTTGGCACAATACCGGAAGTTAAAGCGAAAGGTAAAGGTACTGAGGTTCTTGACCGAGCTCTATTAAGAAGCAATGCCGTTGGGGCTTTTTCTCTCCCAGGTAAGAAGCCAGGGGAAACCCCAGTGGAAACCCCAGGGGGAAACCCGAGGAAAAACAAAGAAGCCGAGGAAAATAAAGGAACTTCTCTACCACCAGCAACTTCTGTTCCAACTGTTCTAGATAAGAATTCACCACCACTTAAATCAACTAAGCCATTATCAACAGCTAGCGCTGCAAATTCTCAGGAAGCAAATCGTAAAGCTTTAAAAGATTCTGCTATTTCATCTGCCGATTTAAAGGCGGCAATTGAAGCTCTTTCTAAAGATTCTACTCAAAAAATTCTTAAAGGATCTTCTGGCGCAGAATTTACTGCTGAGGAAGCGGTAAAAATAAAACTGAGTTCTTCTGGCACGGATCTTCAACTATCTGGTGAGGCTCTTAAACTTGCTACTAAAGGTATCATTAATAAGGCTGCAGTTGCAGCTAGAAATGAAGCAGATGAAAAACTAGTTGAGAATAATAAAATATTCAACCAAAATGTTTCTGACAGGTTCGTACGCACCAAATATAATGGCATTGATTTCACCAATTCTAAAAATAACTCATTTGCAAATTGCGAATTTAGCGGCGCTTGCACCTTTGGAAATATTGGTGGCAACGGCAATAAATTTGTAAATTGTACTTTTGGTGATGATTGCATACCGACATTGCCTATAGTTGCAGGACAATTTAAAGCTGAGAATTTCTCTCAATGTAAATTTACTAAAGAGTTTTTAAATGCGTTAGGCGCTCAAAAAGATGATTTTATGAAAGCTTTAAAACTTGATGGTTTAACTCCTTCTGCTGACGGTGTTTACAACAGCATGACAACTGCAGAAGCCAGAGGAACCAACTTATTGCCCGCTGCAGTTTCTAAAGCAACTGGCAAACCTTCAACAAAAGCAAGACAGCCAATCGAATCATTTAGATTGTTGAAGACAATTGAACTTGGTCGCGGTGAGATATAATGAAAAAAAAAGTTCTGCTGATTATTACGGGAAGTGTAGCCTCATATAAGTCTATGGATTTATTGCGGCTGCTTACTAAAAAATCCTTGGCTAAAAAATCCTTGGCTAAAAAATCCTTGGCCAAAGAATCTTTTGCCAAAGAATCTTTTTCTGTCACTTGTGTTTTAACCAAAGCCGCGCAGCAATTTATCACGCCGCTCTTGGCCTCATCTCTTTCTGGAAATAAAACTTACAACGAACTTTTTGATGCCAACGACGCGCTTGGAATTGACCATATTGCGCTGTCTCGCCAAAATGATTTGATAATTGTGGCGCCCGCAACGGCAGATTTTATCGCCAAAATTGCTGGCGGTTATGCTGATGATTTAGCTTCAAATATTATTTTGGCCTCAAATAAAAAAATTATTTTGGCGCCCGCCATGAATGAAAAAATGTGGGACAATAAAGCCACACAAACAAATTTAGAAAAGGTGTTGCAAGCAGGAATTTCAATAGTTGCGCCTGAAAGCGATATTTTAGCTTGTGGCGAACTTGGTGTGGGCAAAATGTCGTCGCCAGAAAAAATTTGTGAAAAAGTTTGTGATTTTTTTGCTCATCAAAATCTTCTTAAAGGCAAAAAAATTGTGATCACGGGAGGCTCAACTTATGAACCAATCGACCCTGTGCGCTTCATTGGCAATCACTCTTCCGGAAAACAAGCAATTGAAATTGCCAAAGTTTTAAATGAGATGGGAGCAGATGTGACGATGATTGCAGGAAATATTCGCGAGACAATTTATTTGCCGAAAGAAAAAATTATTCGTGTGAAAACTGCCGCTGAGATGTTTGAAATGGTGAAAAAAACTCTATCTTCCACCGCCGTCATCCTTGGGCGCGATAGCATCCGAGGATCTCACGAGATTGGCTCTGAGGTTAAACTCATGAGATCCTCGGGCGCCAAAGCGCCCAAGGATGACGAGAATTTGATTGATGTTTTTATTGGTTGCGCCGCAGTTTCAGATTTTAAAGTTAAGAAAATTTCTAATGAAAAAATTAAGAAATCTGCTGATGGAAAATTGACTTTAGAGCTAGAAAAAAATCCCGATATTTTACAATTTGTCGGCACTTCAAAACAGCGTCCAAAACTTGTGATTGGCTTTGCCGCAGAAAGTGAAAATTTAAAAAAATATGCTGGCGAAAAATTAAAAAAGAAAAATTGCGATTTGGTGGTAGCCAATGACATCGAAGCTGGAAAAATTTTCGGCTCTAATTTTACCAAAGCATTTTTTGTTACTGCGAAAAAAACTGAAGATTTAGGAAAAATCTCTAAATCTGAATTAGCTAAACTCTTGGCTGAAAAAATCATCGATTTTTAAGCCTACTTTACAAAATGAAAAAAGGATACGAAGCAAAAACTCCACCTCGAAAATCAGAATCGCAATTGAGTTCTCCGAAGAAATCTCCGACAAAAAAATCAAATCCAAATTCACCTTTCGGAACCCCTAAGCGTTTCTCCTCCTTATCGCTATCTTCAGAAAACTTGCCTGATTTAGATTTTATACTAGATTTGAAAGAATCGGTTAAGAATTTTTTTGAAGAAATTAACGCTTTGCCAATCACCAAAATTGCCGATTATTTAAGCAAGCTTGAAAGAAAAAATGCTGGCAAAAGAACCAGAATATTTGAACAAGAAAATTTAGAAACTTTACTAAAAAAAATTAACGAATCTGACGAGATTGAATTATGTATTTCTGATCTAGACAAAATACTGAATTCACTTGCGGGACTTGGCTATAAAAGAGAACATCTTGAAGCTTTAGATCAAAGAAAATTATCACTGATTGCTAACCAAAAAATCAAAGATTGTGACCCCAGAAATTTTGCCAATATCTTAAATGGTTTTGCACGATTAGGTTTTGATAAAGGTGAATTAGAAATAGAAGAAGAATCTATTGTCGGAAATATTAATCAGAAAATTTTTAGCTTCTCAACTCACGATATTTTAACTTCTTTACATGCTTTTGCGCATTTGGGCTATAGCGAATCAGATCAAGTAAAACAAGGCTCTAGAAAATTAATTTCGTGCCTTTCTAATTTTTCAGCCAGAAAGCCAATTGAAGAATTTAATCAAAGAGAAATTTCTTCTTTGGTTCACAGCTTGGCCAGAATGGAAATGTTTGAAGAATTATTTTCAGCAGAATTTCACGAAAGAATTAATTCTGCTCTTAAACCAGATTTAATAGAAACACTCACCCCCGAATCGGCTCACTCTTTATTGCAGGCTCAAGATATTTGCGATGCGCTGCATAGAGAAGAATTTTTGCCTAACAGAACTAAGGAAAAAATTAAAAAATTATATCCAGATCGCCTTCCCACAATATCAGATTTGCATGTCTTAATAGGAAGATTTTTGCCCGATCATCAAAAAGAACATTTGTTGAATAATGGCAAAAATAGCACTCGTATCACTGATCTTTGTTATGTGGTTGGAAATAAAATTTTCTTCATTGAAGTTGATGGACCAAGCCACTTCTATGCTAAGGAAAATTCTGCAGGAGAATTTACTTATCACAAAAATTCTGCAACCAAACAAAGAGATAAAGTTAGCCAAGCTATAATTGCTGAAATTGCTTTGAATTATCCTAATCAAGAATTTCATTATGTTACTTTTCCATTTTATGAAATTGATGGTTTGAACGTTACTGGAGTTGCAAATCTGATCGATTCTGCCTTAAAAAATTCTCAGAAAATTGAACCCGCAAAAGCAATTGAATTAGAGGCGCTTGAGGCTGAAGAATTTGAGGCGTATGAAGGCGAGGACTATAATGAAATTTATATCCCAGATTCTGAAGATTTAAGTCCGATTAAAATGTCTGACATTTTTTTAAAGGAAATTTCTACTACCAGTGCCTCTGAACTAGAAGATCAAAAAGAGCCTGAAAAAAAGCAAAGTTTTGAAGCGAAAAAATCTTCAAAAAGAAAAATAAAGAAAGCGCGCCGAGAAGAAACAGAAAAAGTTGCAGATTTAAGAAAAGCACCTGCTGCAGCAAGTGAAGCTGAAAAAACAGAGAAACAAATTGAATTTATGTTCACCAGAAATTCAGCAAAAGGTTTTGCTGAAAGATTTGTTAACATTGCCCAAACTCCAAAAATTTTCGAAAGAATAATAGCGCAAAATCGCCTTTCCTTTCTAAAAACATTTATCACAGCTGGAATTGATGTTAATGCCACACTTCCAAATAGCCTTTCACCAATTGCCTTTGCCGCAGCGCAAAAACCAGTAAATATTGAAATAATTAACAGTTTAATTGCTGCTGGTGTTGAAATTTCTGCCGAATTATTTGGCGGACCTGAAAGAGTCTCAAACCTATTAATTGAAGCTTTAAAAAAAGATCCAGCTTGCATTGAAGCTGCTTGTGCTTTGATAAAACTTGATGAAGTTGGCGTGCCGAAAAATGCCCTAAAATTGGCAGCAAAATTAAATTCTTTGGAATTAGTTAATGCCATAATTGAGAAGCCAAAATTTGATCCTGAAACCCCTGAACAAGCTCAAGAAATAATTGATGCTATCAATAGAAACCTAGGAAACCTTGATGAAACAGGAATTGAAATTTTTGATAAACTTATCGCAAGAACAGAAGATCTCGGAAATATTAATTTTTCTAAGCCACAATTATTTAGAGTTTTGCTATCAGCTTCTAAAGAAAGTGTTTTGAAATTAGCCCGAAATCACAATATCGCCAAAACCTCTTTTGCAAATGACTTCACCCCAATACAAATAGCCGCAAGCCGAGGACAAGCTGATGTTATTGAAGCCTTGATTGCAAGTGGAGCAAGCGTTCACGCTAAAACCAAAGGAATAGGAATGACTGCATTACATTTTGCAGCATTTAATGGCGATGTAGATTCAGTGAATGTTTTGCTTGCAGGCAAATCTGATGCCAATCACTGCTTAAGAGATGGTTCGATAAATCCATTAAAAACCGCAGTTTTTAAAAATAATATTGATGCCGCAAATATTTTAATTGATGTCACCAAAATAAATGCTGCTTTTAGAAAAGGTTTATTGCTTGAACTGACAGAATATGAAGGCACGCAAGATACTATGAAACTTTTGATAGATAGATGGTTTTCCCAAAATCAGGAAGTTCTTAATGAGGCACTTATAGAGGCGGTGAGTTGTCAAAATTTAGGAGCTGTTGAAATTTTAATTAGAAGTGGCGCAAATGTTAATTATTTTGAAGAAAAAAGTAACGCTGCTCCACTTCATGTGGCCGTGCAAAATGGCTCTTTAGATATTGCTAGAACTTTGCTTGAGGCAGGAGCTGATTCTAATATTTTAGATTCTAATGACATAACTCCTCTACATCTTGCCGCTTATGAAAATAATTTAGAGATGGCGAAATTATTGGTTAAACATGAAGGCAATCTTATTGCCTTATCTGTTGATAATCAAACCTCGCTACATTTAGCAGTAGAAAAAAATAATCCTAAAATGGTGAAGTTTTTAAGCAGCATGTGGCGCAAAAAAGGATTTAATCTTGATCTTTCTGTGAAAAATCCAAAAGGAGATGCTAAGAAAGATTTGAACCCCGCTCTTTATCGTGCGATTGAACTGCTGGAAAACAAAAAAGATGATCTAGAAGAAATGGGAAAAACTTTTCAAATCGTCAATATATTGCTTGATAGCGGCGCAAATATTGATGCTTCTTCTCTCAATAAAACCAATGCTTTAACCTTAGCTGCATTTTACAATTATGCTCCTTGCGTAAAACTTTTAATTGAAAGAGGTGCGAATATTTATTTAGAAACTCCTTATGGAAATCCATTTAACGCCGCTAAAGACAGCCCTGTGGGCCGAGAATCTTTTGAAGTTTTAATGGCGGAGCATAATAGGCGAAAAGTAATTCATGAACAAAGAATAGCCGAAGAAGAAAAAGTTGAAAAATATGCCAAAGATGCCGGTGCGAAAGATGCTGAAGTTGATCATGTGCCAGCGAAAGATCAAGAACTTGCCGATACACTTTTAGAATCTTTAGTTTCTTCTGTTAGACCAGAATCTCCTTCAAACACAACCGCAAATAGGGATAAAAAAGCAAATAATTTAAAAAGTTCCAGAATCTCCTTGGGATTATAATCATTAGAATTCTTGGTCCTTATAATGATTTAGGCATCTAAACTCACGCCATCATGCGTTTGTTTTTTCTGAGATAATTGTCTTACGCCTTTTAATCCAAATCTAACCTCTGGCGTAGTAGTAAGGGCAGCTTCTAAAGGTTCGTCTATCTTAACTTTTACCACAAGTTTTCCATCTTCCGCAATTTCACTTGAAAAATTCACAGCACCAAAATTATCAGCCCAACTCTTCAAAGCTTTTTGTGAAATTGGCAAATTTCTAATTGTGAATGAATCATTTCTAAAATTAGAAATAAGCACTGTCTCCAATCCTTCAGGGGCAGCTATATCTTCAAAAACTGTAGCATCAAGGCCCATCCTAGCGCTAAGTTTTTCCATCATGCTTGTGGCAATTTTTTCGCAAACCAAATTTGCAGCATAAGGAATTCGTCCTTCAGAAGCATCTCTGCTCACATCCAAAAATCTAATCGAGGTGAATTTTTTATAAATTTTAGTCAGATCTTCTAAGCTTAATTCTTCCTTACTAACTTCAATAATATTAGCAAAATTATCGATCACCATTTCAGCAATATCGAGTTTTTTTCTGGCCTCTAAATTAAGTTTTAAATTTTCTTCATTAAACTCTAAAGCTTCAGCTGCTCTTATGAGATTCTCATCATAGAACGCTTCAAAAGCCTCCATCTCCATCATATCAATTATTTCTTCTGCCTTTAATTTGCTATTTTCCTCGTTATCTAAACGCACTTCAGAATATATTGGAACTACATCCAAATCTTTATATCTTTGCGCAGCTTTAAGATAAAGAAATGCAGCTTTCACACTATCAACCTCAGTGCCAATTCCCATTGCATAACAATCCGCAATTTTAAGCCTCACATCAAATCGCCTTTCTTCATCCCACAATCTAATATTTTCATCTAATGATTCTTGCTCAATTCCTGAAAATCCAACAACTGTTGGCTCTACTTTTCTAGGTCTATCAAATTCATATTGTGCTAAAAAATTTCCTTTTCTGGCAGCATCTCCATAATATCTTCTAGCCCACAATTTTAACAAATTAGGGTCTTGATCTTCAACGCCTTTAGCACATAAATTTGCCAATTCATATTGGGCCGAAGGATAGCCCTTATCTGCATATTTTTTATAAATTTCGAAAGCTTTTTTATTACTACAAGTAACTCCAAACCCACATTTATAAGCCTTAGCAACAATCATCGCCAATTCAATATCTTCGGGATTTTCTCTTACCTTAGCTTCAAATTCTTTTTTTCCTTCCTCCATCATTCTTTCTCTAATCTTTGTTTCACGAGCTAATCTCTTCCTTCGACTAACATCTTTTAATTCTTCTTCGATAGAATCTGCGATCTTCTTATCCAAAGCGGCCCTAAATTCTGCTTCAATAGGAGCTTTGATTTTTTCAACTTTTTCCAACTCTTCTTCAATTTTTTCTACAAAAGTTTTTAAAAGATCTCCCCCATCCGCTCTTTTTCGAAAGAAAGATAACTGCGATGGTAAATTCAAATCAATTTTATCAATTCTTGATGGCTCAGAAACAGCCTTAGAAACCTCTTCTGAGTGGCCTTCTTCAGAACTAATAACCATATCTATCGGATCTCTAAATTCTCTAGTCTTTTTACTTGGAAAAAGAAATTCTGCGTTAACATCTAAAACTTCTCCAATAAAATAATCAACATAAACTTCTGGATTCTCTAAAAGATCAGCACCTTGTGAAGTGAGTAATTTTTGTCTTAGTGCGACAATATATTTCGCAATTGCTGGATATTTTTCTGAAAATTCCGCAATTTTTCTTCTGCTATTTTCAAGATTAAAATCGGCTTTAAATATTGTTTTTACAGGCTTTTCTCTAGCTGCTTCTTTTAATTTTGACATGTTAAAATTATTGCCGCCAATTACAAATCTCAGTCATAATTGGCTATTAAAGATTATTTAAAAAATTTTCTAATTTACCTCTTAATAAACTGCCCTAAGAAAAATCCTGAACAAGATTTTCCAGCCATTTTATTTCATCAAAATTTAAGCCTGATTTCAGAGTCATCAAAATTCTTTCATGATATTCTTTCAACCATTTTTTTTCTGGGTAAGTCATCATTTTAAAATCAATCAATTTGGGGTCTATTGGCGCCAGAGTTAAAGTAATAAATTGTAAAAATTCTCTATTATTTTTTTCTGAATTTTCACCTAAATTTTCATCCTTAGATTTTTCCACCAACATCAAATTCTCAATCCTAATTCCATATTCACCATTTTTGTAAAATCCGGGTTCATTAGATAAAATCATTCCCTCAAGAAGTTGCTGATTCGAGCGTTTACTAATTCCGCACGGGCCTTCATGCACCGACAAAAAACTTCCCACGCCGTGGCCCGTTCCGTGATCATAATCTTTTTTGGCATTCCATAAATGCTCACGAGCCAAAACATCAAGTTGTGCGCCTGAAGTTCCGCGCGGAAATTTTATACGCGCCAAAGCAATATGGCCTTTTAAAACTCGCGTAAAATTTTCAATCATTTCTGCGCTTGGTTTTCCAATTGCGATAGTGCGCGTGATATCGGTTGTGCCACAAAAATTCTCACCGAAATATTGCCCACCGGAGTCAATTAAATAAAGCGACCCTTGAACCTTGTCACAGGGTGTTTGAGAGGATTCGAAGCCACCTGAAGCTTCCTGCTTTGCATTCTCTAAAATCCGCGGCAATAACCTTCCGCTGGTTTCGACTCCTCTCAACCGACGATTTGTTTTCGGCGTTGCATGATAATGAATAACCGCGCCATTGCTTGCAAAACCAGATATCGAAGCAAAACTCGGATATAAAAAATCCACGCTGCATTTTCTAAATTCCAACAATCTTTCTGATGCGGAAATCTCATCAATTTCTTCACCTTTTTCCAAATTTTTTTCCAGCCAAAATAAAAACCTTGTCACCGCCAAGCCATCAATTTCATGCGACTTAATCGCACCAAAAATTTCCGCATCATTTTTACAAGATTTAGCAATTTCAATCGCATCAATTTTATTAACTATTTCAAAATTATGTTTTTGCAAAATGTCATAAAGCCAGTAATTTGTTGATGCCGCATCAATTTGAATTTTATTAAAAGATTTTTTCAAAACCGAAATTCTTAAATCAAAACAATCAGCTTGAATAAAATTTACATTTGTAAGTTCGAAATTTTCACGATTTAAAATTCTTTTTTCATCCACAAATAAATCCACTTCTCCACTCTTAAATAAAATTGCGTAAACCAAAAGCAGCGGCGTAAATTCTACATCCGCAGCTCTGATATTTAACAGCCAACAAATATTTTCTGGTTTAGTAATTATCACCGCATCAGCTTCCAGATTTTCTAAAATAAGTTTTCTCTTCTCCAAAGAATCTGCACCTGTCATTTTTTTATTGCAGAAAAAAACTTCTGAATTGCTTGCCGTTGGTCGATCACGCCAAATTTTATCCACTGGATTGCTGTTTAAAAACACCAATTCCGTAGCATCAACATACTCGTCATCCTTGGCCCCTTTTGGGGCCGAGGATCTCACAAGTTCACCTTCCAAAGATCCTCGGCGCTGCGCACCAAGGATGACGGATGTTAAAGATTTCACAAAATTCACCGTCATCAATTTTCCATCCAGCGCTACTTTTTTTCCTGCACTTAAATTTTCTTCAAGCCACAGCAAAACCGTTTTTTGAGCAATATTAAAAATCTCAAATTCGGTCAAATCTAATTCATTTTCCGCCTGCAAAATGTATCGACCATCGGTGAAAAAATATGACTTTTCAACACCCACAATAATCACCGCGTTTGAGCCTGAAAAGCCTGTCAAATATTGAACCCTCTTCTCACTTTCCGGCAAATATTCTGAAAAAAATTCGTCAGAATTTGGTAAAATAAAATAGTCTATTTCTTCTGCTTTTAAGAGATTTTTGAGAGCTTTTAATCTAAAATTAATCTCACTATTCTTTTGCTGTTTCATGTCTCGTAATCTTATTTAATTTTAAATATTAAATTCTTCTTCGGTGACACCGAGATTGTATAGCTCAACTGAATTTACACTAACTTAAATACCCAACTTTAATAAACCCATGTCCAATAAGAAGAAAACCGCCTACTCTTGTCAAGCTTGTGGCAGCCTACATTTTAAATGGGCCGGAAAATGCCCCGATTGTGGAGCTTGGAATAGCATGGTTGAAGAATTTGAAGATGGTGGCGGCACTCACTTCACTCGCATCTCTGATGATAAAAAAGGCAAAAATTCTGAAGGCAAAAAAATTGATTTAGTGCAACTGACTGGTGAAGCGCAAAATTTTCCACGAGTAAAAACCAATATTGGCGAACTTGATCGCGTGCTTGGAGGCGGACTTGTTCAAGGCTCTGTTGTTTTAATTGGCGGCGATCCCGGAATTGGCAAATCAACTTTGCTTTTGCAAACTGCCGAAATGCTGGCCGAAGGAAAAAATCAGGTAATTTATATTTCAGGCGAAGAATCAATTGATCAGATTCGTTTGCGTGCTACTCGCATGGGCGTTAAACAAGATTCTATTCAACTTGCCGCAACCACCAATGTTGCTGATATTGTCAACTCTGTAGAAAATAAGGGTGCGCCAACCATCATCATCATTGATTCCATTCAAACCATGTTTTTGGACGAGCTTTCTTCGGCACCGGGAACAGTTTCGCAAGTGCGCGCCGCAGCTGGTGAATTAACAATTTTTGCTAAAAAAAATAACATCACTTTGCTAATTGTTAGCCATGTTACCAAAGACGGCCAAATTGCTGGGCCCAAAGTTTTAGAACATATGGTGGACACCGTTCTTTATTTTGAAGGCGAAAAAGATTTACATTTCAGAATTTTACGCAGCATTAAAAATCGCTTCGGCGCGGCCAATGAAATCGGCGTTTTCGAGATGAATGAAATTGGTCTTTCCGAAGTTTCAAACCCAAGTGAACTTTTTTTAACTTCTTATGATCGCGAAACCTCTGGCTCAATTGTGTTTGCTGGAGTTGAAGGCACGCGTCCAATTTTGGTAGAAATTCAAGCTTTGGTTTCGCCATCTTTCATTCCAACGCCAAGACGCGCTGTTGTTGGTTGGGACACTAATCGTTTGGCCATGATTATTGCCGTTTTAAACAGCCGTTTCGGCTTAAATCTTTTCGACAAAGAAGTTTATTTAAATATTGTGGGCGGCTTAAAAATTGAAGAAACCGCCGCCGATATGGCCGTAGCTTGTGCTTTAATTTCTGCAGCGCGCGATATTGCTCTGCCAAGTTCAACAATTGCCATTGGCGAAATTGGCTTAAGCGGCGAAGTTAGAATGGTAGGAAATTTGGAAGGCAGATTAAAAGAAGCCGCCAAGTTAGGATTCAAAAATTGCCTGATTCCAAAAGCGAATGAAAAAAACAAAAACTTCGCTGCCCTAAGAAAAGCTTTGCCCGAATTGAATTTACACTTTATTAGTCACATCCGCGATCTGGCTAAATTTTTTAACAAAAACAATTCTTAAATAGTTATGAAAAATATTCTAAAAACCATCACAGCTTTGTCTTTTATTTTAGGCGCTTCTTCAGCCTTCGCTCAAAACACCAATGAAAAAGTATTAAGCATTCAAATCGTCGATCACAAATTTCAACCAGCTGTAATTGAGGCTCCAGTAAATCAAAAATTCAAATTGGCGATCACCAATCTTGATAGCACTTTGGAAGAATTTGAAAGTAATGATTTGAAAAGAGAAAAACTAATTAGCGGCAAGAAAAAAGTAATCATCAACATGAACGCCCTTCAACCAGGCGAATATAAATTCTTCGGCGATTTCCACAAAGACACCGCTCAAGGAAAAATTATCGTGAAAGCGGCGCAGTAGGTTTTTTACTCTCATCATAAGTCTTCTTTTCAACGATCACTCCTGAAGCCCCTCCTTGAAAAGGAGGGGAGAGACTAAAGATTCCATCCTTAATTTAAGAAATTTTTTCCGCTTCTTCAGAAACTTCCCTCACCAACCTCTTCCAAATCTTCCTCAAACACCATTTCCTTCAAAATCTCCTCAACAATTTTCTGCGCAATATCATCAGAATTTTTTATCACCTCTAAAGCCTTATTTGACAAAACTTTCGAGATATTTTCATCTTGCAAAAATTCTCTCACCTTTCCCGCTAATTCCTCAACCGAATTAATCATCACACAAGCCTTATTTTCCTCTAAATCTTGGTAAATCTTTTTATTGTTAAACACTCCGCGCCCAGAAATTACAGCGCATTTCAACTTAATTGCTTCAAATGGAGTGTGACCACCAATTTCAAATAATGAGCCGCCAATAAAAGCAAAATCGGCCAAACTATAAAAAGTTCCAAGCTCGCCTAAACTATCCGCCAAATAGATTTCTGTAGCAGCCGCAATGTCTTGATTTTTACTGCGCTGTGCAAAATTAATTTCTGCAAATGCTGATTTTATTTCTTCTCCACGATTTGGATGACGCGGAACTAGAATTGTCAAAAGATCAGGAAATTCTTTTTTTAAACTCTTATGAGCCTGAACCACAATTTCTTCTTCACCCTTGTGTGTGCTGGCTGCCAGCCAAAATTTTCTAGAACCAATCACTGCTTTTAATTTTTCCAACTCAATTAAATTCACCGCTAATTCACGCGCTTGTGATTTTAAATTTCCAAAAAACAAAACTTCTCCATTTTTTAATTTGGCAAAACTTTCTTTGTCTTCTTGCTCTTGCACAAAAATCGCATCAAAGCAGTTAAAAATTTTAAAGTTAAATCTTTGCGCCAATTCCCATCTGCTCAAAGATTTTTTCGACATTCTGGCATTCACCAAAAACACTTGCGCACCAATCACGCAAGATTCAAAGATCAAGTTCGGCCAAATTTCTGATTCCACAAAAACTACTTTGCTTGGCGCCCAATATTCTAAAAAAGCTTTGGCACAATAATAAGAATCTAGAGGCAAAAATTGGTGAATTACGCGGCCTTTAAATTCAGGAATTTTGGCTTCCAGCACAGACGCCGAAGTGAGAGTTGTGGTCGTAAAAATAATTGTGCTTTGCGGAGATTTTTTGAGCAATTCATCAACCAAAATTAAAGAAGAATTTGTTTCGCCCACACTCACCGCATGCAGCCAAATCACATCTCCTTCTGGGCGCGCTTGAGTTGCAACTCCGAAGCGTTCTTTTAGGCGTTTTTTATCTTCTTTCTTTTTGTAAACGCGATAGAAAAGGTAAAATTCAAGAACTGGAAAAAGTAAAACTGAGATAATTCGGTAGAACAACATTTGAAGAAAAATTACTGTTAAAATAAGACTGTCATTTCGCATAAAACTGTCTTTCACACAAGACTATCATTTCGAGCGCAGCGAGAAATCTCAGGAATCTTAAACTCTAAGACCAAACTCATGAGATTTCTCGCTACGCTCGAAATGACAGATTAACCTAAAACCCACCCGCCGATTTAATAAAAAAGTTTTTTAATTTCGGAATTTTATTCACCAATCCCAAACCAAAATCGCGCGCCAACGAAATTGAAAAACTCTTAGTTTCAAAAAGCGTATTTAGAATGTCTGTAGCCACCAACATTTTTTTCGCCTCAAATTTGGCTTTTTTATTGTAAGCGTCAATTAAGTTTTGACCTGAAATATCAAGGCCGCAATGCAAATTATTTTTTATTAATTCGCATAAAATTTTAATTCCAGAAATTGCCAAATTAAAACCTTGCCCTGCAATTGGATGCACGCCAGCAGCAGCATCTCCAATCAACAACATTTTCTCATAATAAAATTTTTCAGCTTCAATCAAGATCAAAGGATAAGAAAATTTCTCTGACAAAACAGAAGTTTTGCCCAAACAATTTTCCATTTTTTTGGTTAATTGTTGCACAAAATTTTCTTCATCCAAACTCAGAATCGCTTGAGCTGTTTCATCTGGAGCAATCCACACAATTGAAGATTGATGAGAATTTTTTAATGGCAAAATCGCGAGTGGCCCACCCGGTAAAAATTTTTCATAAGCAATATTTTCATGAGATCTTTCATGCTCAATGTTAAAAACAATTGCAGTTTGGTGATATTTTTTTTGCGTGGTGTGAATTTGATAAAGCTCGCGAAGTCTTGAAAATCGGCCGTCGCAAGCCAGCAATAATTTCGAATTTAAAATTCTCCCATCATCTAATTTTACTTGAGCGCCTTCTTTAAATTCAATCTCCCGATAAAAATTCGGCGAAAAAACCGTGATATTTTTGCGCAATAAAACCTGATTCCTAAGCGCATTATGAATGTGATAATTTTCAATAATTTGTCCTAATTGCCCATCTTTTTCATCCACTTCTCGGCCAATGAAATCAAGGAAGAAAGACGATTTATAATCAGTAATCTTAATGTCCGAAATTTTACCTGCATGAATTGCAGTTTTGTCGTAAATTCCAATTTCTTTAAACAGCTGAAGTGAGGCGGCAGAAATCGCATAAGCTCTTCCATCTCGTTTTCTGTCTTGCTGCAAGATATCTTGTTTTTCTAGAATAGCAATTTTTAGATCTGACGAAACATTGCTCAAAGCAAGCGCAGTCGTCATTCCCGCAAATGATCCACCGATGATTGTGATGTCGAAATTAGTTGATTGCATAATTTTAGTAGTGGTAAAGCACTCTTTGCAAAATAGGGTGGATCAATCGCCAAAGGCGATTGAGACGGGTGATTCAAAATATAAATCCGTATCGATTTAAAAATTAACACCAAGCGTGTGACGAAGAATCCTCCGTCACACTTGTCAGCGCGCCACCTCCTTTTGCAAAGGAGGCGAATAAAAATTAAATCATATTCTTCGGATTAACCCACTCATCAAACTGAGCTTCAGTAACAAGCCCAGAAGACAAAGCCGCCGCTTTTAAAGTAGTTCCTTCTTTATGCGCTTTTTTAGCAATTTTCGCTGCATTATCATAACCAATATATGGATTAAGTGCAGTTACTAACATTAAAGATTGATCAAGAAGTTGGGTAATGCGCTCTTCATTCGCGATGATTCCCACCAAACATTGATCGATGAAACTATTGATTCCATCATTCAAAAGATTGATCGATTCAATGACATTACGAATAATCATTGGACGGAAAACATTTAATTCAAAATGTCCATTTGAACCACCAACTGTAACCGCCAAATTGTTTCCCATAATTTGGCAAGAAATCATTGTCAAAGCTTCACATTGTGTCGGATTAACTTTACCTGGCATGATTGAAGATCCAGGCTCGTTTTCAGGAAGAGAAATTTCACCAAGACCAGATCTAGGGCCAGAAGCTAAGAAACGAATGTCGTTAGCAATTTTCATGCATGAAACTGCTAGCGTGTTTAAAACACCTGAAAAATTCACCAACTCGTCATTACAAGCCAAAGACATGAATTTATTTTGATGAGTAAAAAATCCTTTATCGTAGAAACTTTTGAAGCGCGCATCAATTGCAAAAAGCTGATTCTGAATTGCGTTAAAACCACTAACTTCGATTATTTTTTCAGCAAATTCTTCAGCAAATTTTGGATGGCAATTCAAGCCCGTTCCAACTGCTGTGCCACCTTGTGCTAGTCCAAAAACTTCTCTGATTCCATCAATCACAAAACGAACTGATGTTTCAATTTGTTTTTTGTAAGCACCAAATTCTTGGCCTAAAGTTACTGGCGTCGCGTCTTGTGTGTGAGTTCTGCCAATCTTGATGATGTGACCAAACTCAGCTTCTTTTTTACCAAGCTCATTGGCAAATCTCACTAAAGTTGGCAGCAACTTTTTATAAGTTGTTAAAACCGCCGCAACATGCATCGCTGTTGGGAAGGTATCATTTGAACTTTGTCCTAAATTCACATGATCATTCGGGTGAACTGGAGATTTTCCACCTCTCACACCAGTTGCTTTTTCATTAGCAACGCCCGCAATAACTTCATTAGTATTCATGTTGGTTTGCGTGCCTGAACCAGTTTGCCAAACCACCAATGGAAAATGATTTTCATAAAACCAATCAAATTTGGCGAGAATTGTATCAACCGCATCAACGATTTTATCAGCTAATTCTGGAGAGAATTTTTTAAATTCATCCGACTTCGGATCAGCCGCCATCAAGTCTTTATTGGTAAGGGCTGCCGCCTTTTTAATTAAAAGCATCGCATGCACAACTTCCTTCGGCATTTTGTGACCGGGATTGTCATTGCAAATTGGAAAATTTTGCACAGAGCGCTGAGTTTGCGCCGCATAATAAGCGTCTTCTGGAACTTGAATTTCACCAAATGAATCGGTTTCGATGCGGAAATTTTTTGTCATAAAATTTGTTTTGTTGGTTAAAAGTAAAACTCATAACCGTCGGCCCTCAAGGAGTCGAAACCAGCGGAAGTTTCCTGCTAAGGTTTTGCTTCACAGCAGGAACCTTCCGCTGGTTTCGACTCCGCGAGGGCCGACGGTTTTAGGGTTCGGGTTATTGGAAAAAAATTAATAATTCTTAAGAAACACAAATCTTAAAAAACTCTTCAGCATCAAGACTAGCCTTGCCAACCAGCAATCCACCAACATTCTCAATCGCTAAAATTTCTTTAGAATTTTGCGCAGTTACTGAACCACCATAAAGCATAAAATATTGCTTTGCGGATTCAGAAAATTTCTCATCAAATATTTTTTTAATAAACTCAGCCATCTCTGAAATCTGCTCTAAACTTGGAACAACTCCCGTTCCAATTGACCAAATTGGCTCATAAGCAATCACCAATTTTCCAAATTCTTCACCCACTGGAATCGATTTTAAAATCTGATCTCTCACAAATTCTAAATGCTGATTTTGATCGCGAATTTCTTTGCTTTCACCAACGCAAATAATTGGAGTTAAATTTTCATCAAGAGCGGCCTTAACTTTTTTTGCTACAATTTCGCTAGTTTCAAAATGCCCAGCGCGTCTTTCGCTATGTCCCAAAATTACATATTCACAACCAATTTTGTGCAAAGATTCTGCACTAACATCACCCGTAAAAGATCCTGAAGTTGCGAAATGACAATCTTGCGCGCCAAGTTTTAAAGGCCTTTCGCTTAAAACCATGCTGGTTAAATCTGCTTCAGAATATTCAGAAATATCTCTGTTTTGATATTTTAAAATAGTTTCAAACTTCTGAAAACCAGCTTCCATCAACTCGCTATCCACATAATCAATCATAAAAACTGGTGGACATAAAACAATTTCAACAGCTTGTAATTGAGTTTTATTTTCCGCCGCTTTCGGTAGAAAAATTTCCAACCAAGCATCAGCCTCTTCAAAGGAATTATTCATTTTCCAATTTGCTGCAATAATTTTTGCCATTGTTTTTTAGAAATTATTTTTAAGAAATTAATTGGTTTAATCTTTCGCCAAACAGCTGATATCGCCAGCCCGCCAATAATTGTTCAGTTTTTTTATAACCACAAATTACACTTTTTAAACCGTCACTAGTAATTAAAAATTGCTCTTTAAAATTTTCTTCGCGAGCAATTTCTGCGATTAATTTTTTGGCCTCTTTGTAAAGATTTTTTTGTTCAGAATTCATGAAAAAACTTCTTCCTTCGTCAGCATCTTCTCTAATTATTTTTTTCGGAGCTTCATCAATTTCAGCCAGAATTGCCTTGGCTTCAGCCAAAACTTTTTTGTCAAAATTAAAATTAAAATCACCAAAAACCACCATTCTTTCAATGGCTTCATCTTTCAAAAAATGCTGTCTTGGCAAATCTAATTTTTGCGCCCATTTTTCGCGCCATAAAATTAATTTTTTAATCTGCGCAATTTGCGCAGGCGTTTTTCTTTTGAAGGAAAATCTTTTAAACAAATCTTCATCAAGCTGAATTATTGCTTTGTCGGTGAAGTTTTTTACTTCTTCATAATACCAATTTTTGCGACCTTTCTCATCTAAAATTTCTAATAACTTTTCATGCATTTCTTCCAAATAAAGCACATCAGATAAAGCATAATCAATTTGCTTCTGGCTTAATGGTCTTTTTTGCCAATCACTTCTTTGTTGAGTTTTATCAATTTCTTTTTGGAAAAAACTTTCCACTAAATTTGAATAGCCCACATTAAATCCAAAACCGCAAAAATTTGCTAGAATTTGAGTATCGGCCACACCCAAAGGCGCCTTATTCGACTTCTGATAAAAAATCTGCAAATCTTGCAAAGAAGAATGTAAAATTTTGGTAATTTTTTTATCAGCGATAATTTTAAAAAGTGGATTCAGATCAATATCTGCAAGGCCATCCACAATAAATGATTTCAATTCTCCAGCATCTTTCACGGCAATTTGTATCAAAGATAAAATCGGATAATAAGTTTTTTCACGAGTAAATTCAGTGTCAATTGCCACCGCTTTTGCTTTTAAAATAAGGTCGAGAACAAATTCCAAATCTTGATTATTAGTGATGTAAAAATTTTTGTTATTTGTCATTATTAGTTAGTTACTTTAACGCCGTTTGGAATTGATTTTTTGAAAAGAAAATTCTCAGAAATTGCGGCAATTTTATAAGCAAAAATGGCCCTACACAAAGAGTCTTATAACCTCCAACCCCTTCCCTAAATAGCCCTTTGGTTTAATTTTACTACTTGGAGCTGCGCTTTTATCTAATTTTTTAATATAAGATTCGCGATTTCCCACCCATGCAGATTCCAAAGCTTCGATGCTATCCACCTCGCTAACTTTAGCCTTAATTTCGCGCGCCATCTCTCTCGCCAATTCCTTGGCCAAAATCGCTTCTCCCTGCTTCAACAACTC
>CAMCME010000025.1 GCA_945875925.1 Rickettsia typhi
ATGTGTTTAGGAATATGCGCTAGAGCAAACTCTTGGTTTTCTTCATACTTCTTGATGAAGTGCTTGTACAGGATCTGATGAACTTTAAATAAAATTCGATCTTCAATTATCTCTGTTTCACTTGTTTTTTTTGTCGCTGGCTTGCAGTACGGAAAAGAAATTGTGAGTATGGATTTGATTATTGTTCCTTTGTACCAACCCTTTAAAAACTTCTCTTCCACCCCCTGAAGTTCATCTCTGAATATCAAAAATTCTAAACACTTTGCCACAGCTGCGAGTGCTTTATTGTCTTTGTCTCTACTGAATAGATATAACCACAAATCTATGGAATAATTCCTGTAAAATTCGTCGTTCGAATCTTTGTGAGAAATAGTACCAAGAAAATCACTAATGGCTTCTGCCACAATCATGTAGATGTTTTGGAATCTTCTCTTTTTTAGCAATTCTTCATCTTTTTCTAAATCCGGAAGCTTATCAGAAAATTTAGCCAATACCTCAAGCACTTCGCGCAAAGATTTGGAGCATTCTCTTAAAACTAAAGCCGCTTCTGAATAATAATCAGCGTTCTTGTCTTTGCCAATTTGTACTATCGAGCTCAATGTCCAGCTTTCTATTTTTGAAAAAGCGTGCAGTAAATATCCCCATTCATGTCTTCGATTATTTATGGATGATGTTATGGCGATTTCTAAACAGTCTGAAAATTTTTTTACTTGCCAATAGTGCAGTGGTTTTTCGTAGTAGTTAGGAAAGGCTGAGAAAATCGTAAAGCTAAATAGAAAATTACTGTTGCCAAAAACCAGTTTGGTAAAGTCCTTGTAGTGTCCATATCCATCAAAATCTTTTTCTCTGTGAATTGCGGAGTCTTCTAGTAAAAATGCCTGTTCGAATAAATTTCGCACAAAGCTATATCCTCCACCGCGGTAAAGCGAGTTTTTCTGAATCTCGTCCACCAAATAAAAAAAGGATGAAGAGCATCTTGTAACAAAGATTTTGCAGAATCTTGAATCAGATAAGATTTTAAGAAGCTCTAAGCTATATGATGTCATCTCGAGCACAACATAAACCTGATTGTCTTTTTCTTTGCTGTAAGCTGCAAATTTATCGTATTTGCCTGCGCTTTCTATAATTTTTTTAAAACTTAATTTGAGCTCTTTACCAAAGCTTGCCAGATCATCTTCATTGCCTTCTAAAATAATTCCGCTCGAACTTTGAAAAAACTTTTTGAAGTTGTGTCGGCTGTATTTTGCAGTTGTGAAAAACGAAATTAAGATGGTATCAAAAAGAGAAATAAAAAGCAGCAAAGCCCCAGTTTTATTGGCTAAATCACTATAGGTGTTGTGGTTTTTGAGATCGAAAATTTTATAAGATCGCAGTATATCTAGCAGGTAAGGGCTTAAGATTAAAAAGAAGCTTAAGCAGTATAAAAATATCAGCGTTTCTTTCGCGGGAAGTACCCAAAGGAGTTTTCGTGTTTCTAATCTAAATTTATGTATCGGCTTTCTGTTGGATAAAAAAGCCAAGATCAACGATAGAGTAGTTACTAAACCAATGATAGGGAATGTCTGTTGAGCTAAATATGAATTCATTTATTTTTAACAAAGTTACGAGAAAAAAAGGCAAGTTAAGCGTATAACTCATTGACTTAAGTTCAAGTAAATATTAATATCATAGTATTACTTTTTCTATTTTTACTATATATCTAATATAATGTTATTATTTACTACGGTTGCAAAAGCTCAAGAAAAAATTGCCGAAAATGCCCGTTTGCAGCGGCTTGCAATTAATCTAACTCAACAAGGTTTAGCCGAGCGTTCTGGTGTTGCTTTGCCAACCTTGCGTAAATTTGAACAAAAAGGGCTTATTTCTTTGGAGGCTTTTTTGAAACTACAGATGGTTTTGGGCGGGCTTGAAAATGTCATCAAATCAATTCAGCCAAACAGTTTTGAGTTTTCTTCAATTGATGAAGTTCTTGAAGCCAATAAAAAACCAACACGCAAAAGAGGAAACCGCAGATGAAAAATTCAGTAAAAGAAGTAAAAGTTGGTCTAAATTTTGGTGACGGTATTGTTCCTGTTGGGCGTTTGGCGATAAATAATCGTCAAATTTATTTTGAATATCACGACTCATTTATTGAGCAAAATCTCAATATTTCACCATTTCACCTGCCACTAAAATCAGGAGTATTCAGCTTTGATTACAATTTGTTTGAAGGGCTTGGCGGAGTTTTTAATGACAGCCTTCCCGACGGATGGGGCAGGTTGCTTTTTGATCGTTTTGCCAGAGCTTCTGGAATTTTACCTTCCGACATCACGCCATTAGATCGCTTGACGCATATTGGATTAACTGGCCTTGGCGCTCTTATTTATGAACCAGATCACAGCACCAATGAAAACAGCGACAATATTAATTTGGACAAACTAGCCAAACAAACACAGGAAGTTTTAGACGGTGCATCAGATGAGGTTTTGCAAGATCTTCTAGCTTTAAATGGCTCTTCAGCTGGTGCGCGCCCAAAAGCTTTGATCGGTTTGAATGATGATCGAAAAAATATTATTCACGGCGCTCACGATTTGCCCGAAGGATATACGCCTTGGATTGTAAAATTTAGCAGCGCGCAAGATGGAGCAGATGCTGGCGCAATTGAATATGTTTACGCTTTGATGGCTAGAAAAGCTGGGATTTCCATGCCTGATGTTCATTTGTTTTCGGCTAAGAAAGGCGCGGGTTATTTTGCGGTTAAGCGCTTTGATCGAAATGGTAAAGAGCGTTTTCATATGCACACAGCTTGCGGGCTTTTGCATTCTGATTTCAGAGTTCCATCACTTGATTACGAAGATTTAATTGCACTAACCAGCGCACTTACAAAAGATGCCCGCGAGATTGAAAAATTATATCAATTGGCCGTGTTTAATGTGCTTGCTCATAATCGCGATGATCATTCCAAAAATTTCAGCTTTCTAATGGATCAAAAAGGCGAATGGAAATTATCGCCAGCTTATGACTTAACTTTCTCATCTGGTCCTCGTGGTGAGCAAAGCACTATGGTTGTGGGTGAGGGACGAAATCCCAGTGTCGATCATCTAGTTAAGTTAGGACAAAAAGCTAAAATAGCCAAAACACGCATTACCGAAATTATCGATCAAACACAAACGGTGCTGGCAAATTGGGAGATTTCGGCTAAGGAATATGGTGTGTCCGCAGATAATATTCGCTTAATTGCTAAGCGGATTAATTGCGTCTAAATCGGAGGCAAAACTAAAATTTTGCGACCCTTCTTTCTAGTTCTTTCTTGGTCTTTTCCATATTCTCCCTGATATGATCATGATAGGCCACTATTCCAATTAGCTGCTCGTCAGAAAAATTATTAACTTCATTTACAAAATTTTTTAAATCTGCGGCAAATTTTTCTGCAGAACTTCTTAAAAAATAATACTCAACTTTAGCATCGTTACACATGATAATCCTTAAAAATTGATTAAGATAAAAACAGTGCAAAGCCAATACTAGCAAGGCTTTACAAGGCAAAACTTACATTAAAAGAAGATGTCTATCAAGTTGAATAACGAACTAAATTTCAGATTTAGCTAGAAGGGAAGGGATGTGAAAAAAATCGGGAGCCACCACCACGCAAACCCAGCGTGTTGACAGCCTATTTCCCAAATAAAGGGTGTTTTATTCGGTGCAACTCCCGATTGGTCTATTTTTGCTAAAAAGAGATTTTATGGCAATAATTTTTTTAGTTTTAAGAGAATTGATAAAAGTAGCGGATGGGAGTTATGGTTTGCGAACTGAGTTGTGGTTTTTTAGAAGCACTAAAATCAAGGCTCTAAGACCACTTTCATACATACCGAAAAGTTTGCTAAAAATCGGATGCTTTCACCTAAACCACTTTGCAAAAAATCGAAAGGGTTTTGCCGTGAGTTCGAATCTTACCCGCTACAACAAAGGTGTCAGGTCTCAACACTTAACACTGAATTAGGAAAAATAAAAACAGCGTTAAGTGTTGAGACCTGACACCTTTTTCTTTTCTTTCAGTTTATTAAGGATGATGAAAAAGTTTTATGCGTGACTTTTTAGATCTGGCTTCAAAAAAGCGGCTTTGTTTGAAAGCTAGAATCGTTATAAAAAATAGCCTTAAGTTAACTTAGAAAGTTTATTATTTTTCAAGAGAGCCGCTATCTTTCAAATAATTTTCAGCTGTAATTTTAGCTAATAATTCTCTAGCTGCAACTTTGGGGGATGGGGGGTTTTCATCATCGTAAGGCAATGACAATAAAGCTTCTCTAAACTTACTCGCTTTATTACCTATTCTCGTCACATTTCCTTCTTTTGATTCATCCCTAATTGTATGTTTTCTAAAATATTCCTTAACATTTGATCCATCTTTTTTAACGGCTACTCTTGCAGTTTCTTCGTTCAACATCTCATCTATAAATCTTCCAGATTGAGAATATTTTAATGATTTTGCCAATGGTTTGTAACCACTTTTAAAAGTAGAAACTATTTCTAAATCTTCCAAAGTCAGATCTTTCAATATTCCCAAAGCAATAAAGTGACATGATCTACTGTCAGCTTGAAAAGATGGAGGATAATATTTTCGATCTTCTTTATCTTCAGGTTTACATTCAACAAGTTCTAAACCTAATTTATTTGCTAGTATTTCAGAGATTGTTGGGGCATCTTCATAATATTCATCACGCATGGAGATTATTTTATCTCTTGTGATAATTGCTGGTTGCGAGTGATATGGATATTGAATATCTTCCTCATCTGAACTTACTCTATTAGATGAGGTAATTATTACTTTAATAGGATTACCTTCGGGGTTATTTTTTCTAAGCTCTTTTATTTTTAAAGCTAACTCATCAACGCTATAACCATCTGGCATTAACAATAGATTTATAGCACCTCTTTCAGGATATTTCTGATTGTAATATTCTGTAGCAGTTTGCAATCCTGAAGCAGTAAAATCATCCCCAATGAAAAAAGGTGATCTCTTTTTTCTGATAACTTCAGCAGTCTCCAAATCAACTGGGTTATTTGGAGTCTCTACAGCTTTTTCTACGATATTCTCTTCCTGATCTCCTGTAGATGGTAATACTGCAGAGCTATGTGCACCTAAAATATATTTTCTGAAAAATTTCATATTATTGCTTTGTTAAAATTACAGAAATCTGGCATAATCTCTTAAATTTATTGTAATGATTTTGACATTATCAGCTATAAAAAAGGGCGTCAAACTTACATTTGAGGCCACTTATTCTTAAAAAATTATCCGCTTTATTTCTTGATTGAAATAGTAACGGCTCTGCGGTTTTTAGCCCATGAAGTTTCATCATGACCCAAAGCTACTGGCTTAGATTCACCATAACCAACAGTTTTTACTTTAGCATTTTTTACGCCATTTTTAACTAAATAGTTTTTAACCGATTTAGCTCTTTTTTCACTAAGCTTTTGATTGTAAGCGTCAGAACCTCTTTCGTCACAGTGAGCTTCAATAAACACTCTTTTAGTGTTTGAACTTTTAGCTTCTTCTAAAACTTTTTCTTTCAAGATAGAAGTTGATTCAGAGTCAAGTTTGGCACTGTTTTTGCTAAAATATACAACATGAGAACCACTTTCTGATTTTTTGATTTCATCAGCAGAAACAGAAAAAATCTCTTCTTCTTTTAGCGCAACTTCTTTGGGCTCTTTTGGTAAAGATGAAATATTTTCAACATTTTTTTTATTTGCCGAGCAAGAAGCCAAAGCAAGAGTTGCAATCAGCAATAATAAGTTTTTATTTAACATTTTTTGATTAAATTTAATTGTTATTAGTATTGGTGATTAACTCTATTTTATTGATAAGAGCTGCCAACTTGCAACAAAAATTATATTTTTATTTGCTTCACAAACCTAATAGCATCAAGACTTTCATGAAAAGATTTTTTCCATTTTTAATCTCAATTATTTTTTTGTTTTTCTTTGCCCCAAAATCTGAAGCTGCAATATGTAAAAAAAAATTTCAGCTATCCATAAAAATGGATGATGATTGGTATAAAAAAGAAGAGTTGCGTGCGCAAAATGAAGAAGTTTTGCTTGAAAAATATTCTGAATATATCAGCAAAAAAACCAAGCCTCTTAAGGCCGAAGCTTATCATTGTAAGAAAGGCGAGGTTTGTGACAAAGTAAAAAATTGTCAGATGGAAGAATATTTGGAAAAAGATGTCAGCGAGATTAAAGAAATAGAATATTCAATGAAGATCGATATTGGGATAGTAATTGCCAAAAGCTATTGCAGCGTGATTGGAAAATGTATTGGCTATAATGATTTCTTCCATACAGATAAAGTGACGGCGGCAGAAGATCGGCTGATCGATATTAAAAAAGATAATGCGGTGTTTTATCATTATTTTTATTCAAGCAATTCAAATAGTTATGAAGCGCCTTTTAATATTACTAATTTTCATACTGGAAGTGAGCTTTATTTAAATGATGCTCCTCATTTTTCACCTGACGAAAAAACCATGATCGAAGTTCGTTCTATTACAAAGCAAGAATCAAAAAGTGATTTCCCAACTGGCTTTAATATAAATATTTACGAGATGAATAAATTTGGCGAATATAAAAATATTGAGCCTGCAGAAAATGATCCAAAAGATCCTAACAAAGTTATTTCAACATTCTTGTCTCGCAATCCAACTTGTGGAGACACTCCTTATTTTCATTCATGGAAAAGTAATAAAGAAGTTAGGCTTTCAAGCTTTCCACCTTCTCAGGCCAATGATGGTAGAAAAGTTATTTTATCTTATGACGAGCAATCAAAAAAATGGGGCTGCCAAAAAGATTTGTTTCCAGAGGTGCAGTGCGAATCTTATTTGCCCAACTCAACTAAATTCATATCAAACTTAGCTGAAGAACAAATTGAGAATTGTCAGTAATTCAATTGTCTTTGATATCAAGATTAAGACAAACCCAACATATTTCCAAAGAAACACTAGGTTTTTATGGTTTACTAATCCTGTTTTTCATTGAGAGAGGCAAAAGCTCAAACAATCCAGAAATGCCATTCCTTTACCAAAATATTTTTCACCACCCAACTAAATTTATCGGTTGTTATTGAAAGATTCATAAGTCAAAATCTGCGACATAAATTCTATAAAACTACCAAAAAATAATTTTCATCTCCCATGAAAGACTCCATCAATTTATATCAGATGCCCAAAAATGCTGTGCTGGTTTTTCCAGACGGATCTTGTTCTTATGGTTATGGAATTGGCAAAAAATCTACAACTCAAGGCGAAATCTGCTTCAATACTGCGATCACGGGATATCAAGAAATTCTTACCGATCCTTCATACTGTGGTCAAATCATAACTTTCACTTTTCCTCACATCGGAAATGTCGGTACAAATTCTCAAGACATCGAATCAAAAACCCCAAAAGCTAGCGGTTTAATTATTCGCGAAGCCATCACCAACCCTTCAAATTACCGCTCTGAATCTCATTTGAATGATTGGCTAATCAAAAATGAAATCACCGGAATTTGCGGAATTGATACTAGAAGACTTGCCAAAATGATTCGCGCTAAGGGTGCTAAAACCGCTGCAATCATTTTCCAAGATAATCTTGATGAAGCTTTGATCAAAAAAACCGCTGAAAAAATTAGAAAATCTCCTGATCTAGAAGGCGTTGAACTTGCCGCAACTGCCAGCTTAAACCAAAGCTACGCCTGGAAATCTGAAGCCAAATGGCAACAAGAAGAAAATTCTTACAACCAAGTTACAGAGAAAAAATTCAAAGTCGTGGCTGTTGATTATGGCGCCAAACTTAACATCTTGCGCTGCTTAACTGAAGCTGGTTGCGATGTAAAAATTGTTGGTGCAAAAGCCAATTTCAAAGAAATTATGTCTCACAATCCAGACGGCGTATTTTTATCGAATGGTCCAGGAGACCCAGCTGCTACTGGCAAATATGCAATTCCCGTTATTAAAGAAATTCTAAAAAACAAAGTTCCGCTTTTTGGAATCTGTTTAGGTCATCAACTTCTAGCTTTGTCAATTGGCGCTAAAACTAGCAAAATGCATCAAGGACATCGCGGTGCAAATCACCCAGTACAAAATCTAAAAACCAGAAAAGTTGAAATCACCAGCCAAAACCATGGCTTCTGTGTTGATCAAAACTCAATTCCAAAAAATGCTGAAGTTACTCACATTTCACTTTTTGATCAAACTGTTGAAGGATTAAGATTAAAAGATGGCTCGGCTTTTTCTGTGCAATATCACCCAGAAAGCTCTCCAGGGCCAGATGACAGCTTTTATCTTTTTGAAGAATTTGTTTCTTTAATGGAAAATAAAAATGGAAAATGAACGCAGTTAGTAACATCTACCTGATAATTTTTCTTCCACTAATCTCGTCACTTCTTTGTCAATTATTCAGCAAAAGGTTTTTGCCTTTTGTAATAGCTTTATCTTCCTGCATTTTACTTTTTTTTCTAACGCTAAACATTCTGCCAGATGTTTTAACTTACGAAAAAATTAGTAACGACTTCGAATTGTCACCTCTCTCGATCACTCTAGAATTCAAGGTGGATGTGCTTTCCATCATTTTTTTGCTTCTAATAATTTTCCTAAAAATAGTAATTTTATTTTACTATCGCAGCGACATAGAAAAATATTTAGACAAGAAAAATAGTAAGATTTTCTATTCAGTTTATCTGCTTCACATGTTCGCTTTAGTCGGCATTTTCACCACCAATAATCTGCTAAATTTATTTCTATTTTTTGAAATTTATTCCTTTACTTTCTTTGCCAACCTATCAATTTCTAAAGACTTAAAAATCTCCAAAATTTCTTTTAAATATTTTTGCTTAAACGCCTCTTCATCATTGCTAATTTTATTTTGCTTCTTGGCAATTTACATGTCTTTGGGCGAGGTTAATCTTGATCGCATCGCAGAAAATCTTTTATTAATTAAAGGCCCGAATGAATGGTTTTTAATCTCAATTTTTCTGCTTTTAACAATAGCTTTTTTCGTAAAATTTTTCCCATTTTGGCTCTATTTTGAGAACTTAAAAAATACCAATTTGATTGCCGATTTTCTGGCCATCGATTCTATTTTTATCAAAACCAATATCGGAATTTATGTGGTTTTAAAATTCCTCTATTTCTTCTTCGACGATAGCGGCGGATTAATTGCCAAATTAAAATTCGCGCCAATTTTAATTTTCTTTTCGCTAATTTTAATTTTTTACAGCGCCATAAAACTTTATCAGCAAAAGCATCTAAAATTAATATCCACTTACTCTTGCTTAAATAATCTCGGTTTCATTTTTGTTTGTTTGGCACTTCAAACCACGGAATCTTTTCAAGCGGCATTTTTCTACATCTTAAATTTCAGCTTAGTGAATTTTTTAATTTTTCTCTTCGCCACCTTCATCAAAAGATATTTCAAAACTTCCTCAATCAGCAAAATTTGGTTGATCAGAAAAAATCATTTTCTCTTAGTTTTGCCCATCAAATTATTAATTTTCTCAATTGCCGCTTTTCCATTAACTTTACTATTTTTCGCCAATTGGTATCTAGCTTATGCCAGTTTTAAAATTGGCTTTGAGGCTTTAATTTTAGTGGCTTTAGTGGCCTCAAGTTTTGTGAATATAAGCTTGGCAACAAAATTAATTTTCTCTTTCACTGCCCGAAATAACTCTGAAGAAAAAATGCCAATTTTAGGCTTAAAAAAATATCAATTTTATTTAATGTCATTCTGGTTTCTCACCATCATGATTTATTTTTTATCTCTAAATTTCAGTTTAACTAATAACATGTCTTTGAGATTCGCTTCATATTTGCTTTCAAATATTTTTTAGAAATTTCTCGATTTAAGCCCCTCATTTTTAAGTAGAGGGAGCGACAATAGACCTAGAAAATTTAATATAAAATGACCCAAGCACAATTTTTACTACTTCTAATAGCACTAACACCTCTTGTAAATTGTAGCGCCATCACGCTTTTTGATAAGTCGCAAAAATTAGTAAATTTAGTCAGCAAAATCTCTCCAATGTTTTTCTTAAGCGTTTTAATCGGCTTTTTTAATAGCGAAGAAAATGCCAATTTAGAAATTCTAAAAACTAGCCAAAATATTTCCTTCGGATTTCTCGTTGATAAAAGCGCCTTAACATTTCTGCTATTTCTTAACCTGATTTGGATTATTTTCGCCTTCTATTCCAACCGCTTTCTACAAGTAAAAAAAAGCCAAAATGCCAACAGCTTCAAGCTTTTCTTCGCTCTTATCATTGCTCTGATCATCTTAATCATAATCTCCAAAAACATCATCACCACTTTGCTGTTTTACAATTGTCTAATTTTTCTCTGCCATTTTTTTGCCGTTAAATTTCTCTATAAAAAAGACAGTAAACTTCCTTATTCCTTCACTTTTTTACTTTATTTAGAATCGATTTTTTTCTCTTTAGGAGTCGTCGCCACTTATAAATTTACTGGCCAAATTGAATTTATAAAAGGTGAGGTGATCTCAGCCCAGCTTGATAAAGTTCAATATCTGATTTTAGTAATTTTATATTCCAGCGGATTATTTTTATCAGTCTTGCTGCCAAATTATTTCTGCTATCGCGACATCAATTTCAATCCACTTAAAATCTATAGTATATTTTTATTAGCTTACGCTTTCAGCAGCCTGTGCATTTTCATCAAATTTTTAATTTTTATTTTCGGAATTTCCGCATTTGGCGAAATTCTTAGCAATATCGGCTTCATCTATTTTGAATGGGCTTTCTTAATCAATTTCAGCATTGCTTGCGCCTTGTTATTATTTAGCAAAAATCTTAAAGAATCTTTTTTCTATCTTTTCTTCAGTCAATTTATCTTCGCCTTATTTGCAATTCTCACCTTCATAATTTTCAACAAGGCCAGAATTTACCTGCCTTTATTCTCTTTCTTTTTGTCTTTCACTTTGGCTTTTTTATGCATTTCAAATATAGTTTTATATCTCAGTAAAGCAGAAGATAAAAGCCTTCAAGGCCTATTTTATGAATTAAAAGTTACTTGCACTTTATTGGCTTTTGCAATTCTAAACATGATGGGAATTGTTCCGGCTCTTGGAATGCTGGAAAAATTTTTTCTCATCAAAATTCTCTTCCAAAAAGAACTCTCAATTTCGGGAATATTATTTGTAATAAACTTTGTGACTTTAGCTATTTTTGCTGGTAAAACTTTTTTACAATTATTGCGGAGATCAAAAAATACCAAATCAGAAAAAGATTTAGAGCTGGCTCGAGTCATAGATTTTGATTCTAGCTTAATTTTAACGCCACTGATTGTGGCTGTGATAATATTTTTATCGCCAATTTTTATCAAATTAATGAGTAACTTTTTTAGCCTATGAAAGAGATTGAATCAAAAGTAAAAAAGATATGTGTGGATGCAAAAAGAGCAGGCTTTGATATTGCTCACATTGATAGCGAATTAAAAAATCAAATTTTGCTGGAATCTTCTAAATTGCTTAAGAAAAACCTACAAAAAATTATTAAGGCCAATCAAAAAGATCTTAAAACTGCTAAAGAAAATGGGCTGGACGCTGCAAAAATTGATCGCCTGACTTTAGATGAAAAAAGAATTTTGGCACTGATAAATTCAATTAAAGAAATTGCAAAACTGCCAGATCCAGTTGGGAAAATTCTTTATGATGTTGAAAGAGATAATGGCCTGAGAATTAGAAGAATTACCACCGCAATTGGTGTTTTGCTGGCTATTTATGAATCTCGTCCAAATGTAACTTCTGATATTGCGGCTTTATCTTTAAAATCAGGAAATGCCGTAATTCTGCGCTGTGGTTCTGACAGCATTCATTCTTCTAAAATTTTGTCTGATATTTATCGCGAAGCTTTAGACAAATTTGCTTTAGATAAAAACGCTGTGATCCTTGTTTCAAGCACTGAAAGAGAATATGTGACCGAACTTCTAAAAATGGAAAGTCACATTGATGTGGTAATTCCAAGAGGCGGGAAATCTTTGATTAAAGCGGTAATGGATCACACAAAAATTCCAGTTTTTCGTCATCTTGATGGCAATTGCCACACCTACATTAATGAAAAAGCTGATTTTGAAAAAGCTCGCCACATTTTACTTAACGCCAAAATGCGCAGGCTTGGTGTGTGTGGCGCCACTGAATCTCTTTTAATTGATAAAAAAATTGCTAAGAAAATTTTGCCTTTAATTGTTGATGATTTGATTGCGTTAGAATGCGAAATTCGCGGCGATGCAGAAGCGATGGAAATTGATGCAAGAGTGAAAAAAGCTGAAGAGAAAGATTATTACACAGAATATTTAGATAAAATTATCTCAGTAAAAATCGTCAAAGATATTGATGAAGCTATCAAACATATCGGCATTTACGGCTCTTCGCACACTGAAAGCATAATTACTGAAGATAAAAAAATTGCTCAAAAATTCTTAAGCCGAGTCAATTCTTCAATTGTGATGCATAATGCTTCAACGCAATTTGCCGATGGCGGAGAATTTGGTTTGGGCGCGGAAGTTGGAATTGCCACAGGCAAAATGCACGCTCGCGGACCAGTTGGTTTAGAGCAATTGGTTACTTATAAATATATTGTTGAAGCTGATTGCGGTTTGAGAAAATAATATGGAAAAAAGTTTAATTGAAAATTTAAGTAAAATTATCTCGAAGCTTCCAGGCCTTGGGCCAAGAGTTGCTAAGAGAATCATTTTAAATTTGGCCAATAATAAAGAAAAATCGCTTTTACCTTTAATCGAAAATCTGCAAAATCTTTTTGATAAAATTCACAATTGCGAAATTTGCGGAAATTTGGACGAGGGCAGGGTTTGCAAAATTTGTTCTAACCCGAATCGTGATGAAAAAATAATTTGTATTGTTGAAGAAGTTGCAGACCTTTGGGCTATTGAACGCGCCGAGAATTACAAAGGCTTGTATCACATTTTAGGCGGCAATCTTTCAGCAATTTCGGGCAAGACTGTGGAAGATTTAAACTTAGACAAACTTTACGCCCGAGTAAAAAATGAGTCGGTAAAAGAAGTGATCATCGCCACAAGTGCAACTTTAGACGGACAAACTACAGCACATTTCATCGCAGAAAACTTAAAAGATTATAATATTATGATTTCGCGTCTAGCCTACGGAATTCCAGTTGGAAGTGAGTTAGATTATTTAGACGAAGGCACAATCAGCATCGCCTTTAAAACTAGAAGTGAGTTTTAAAGCGTGCTGGGTTCTCTCTTTGAAAAAGAGGGTGAATCAATCGCCTTTGGCGACCTAAGACGGGTGATTCGAAATGTAAAATCCGTTATCAATTTAGAAAATATTAATTCTGAATTTGTGACGAGAAATCGTCCGTCACGCCTTCGTCGAGACACCTCCTTTTTCAAAGGAGGCTTTAAAAACCTAAAAACTAGAAAAATGCACAAAGACCAAAAAATCACCACTCTAAAAAACGGCCTAAGAGTTGCCACCGACGAAATGAAAGAAGTAGAAACCGTCTCCGTCGGCGTATTCGTCAACACTGGCAGCCGCAACGAAACTCCAGAAATCAACGGCATTTCTCACTTCCTTGAACATATGGCTTTCAAGGGAACAAAAACCAGAAGCGCGCGCCAAATTGCTGAAGAATTTGAAGGCATCGGCGGCCGCATCAATGCTTACACTTCAAAAGACAAAACTGTTTATTATGTAAAAGTTCTAAAACAACATGCCGAATTTGCGGTTGAGTTCTTGGCTGACATCCTACAAAACTCTGCCTTCGACACTGTAGAACTAGAAAAAGAACGCGGCGTTATTTTACAAGAAATTGCCATGACCAACGACACGCCAGACGATATTATTTTTGATTATTTTCAAGAAACCGCCTACCCAAAACAAGCTTTGGGCCGCTCAATTTTGGGCCCAGTAAAAAACATCAAAAAATTTGGTCGCGATCATTTTGTAGATTATATTGCCAAGCAATATAACTATTCAAATATCACACTAGTGGCAGCTGGTGCAATTAAAGAAAAAGACTTAGTAAAATATGCTGAGAAATATTTCGTTTCTCTTGGAACGGCCAAAATCAAGCCTTTAGAAGAAGCTAAATATTTGGGTGGTGATTTCAGAAAAGAAAAAAAGCTTGAGCAAATTAATTTAGTGATGGGTTTTAAAGGCTTGTCTGCTTTGCATAAAGATAATTACACAGCTCAAATTTTAGCCATGATTTTAGGTGGTGGAATGTCATCAAGATTATTCCAGGAAGTGCGCGAAAACCGCGGCCTTGCTTATTCAATCTATGCTTTCAACTCTACTTATTTGGATTCAGGAATTTTTGGAATTTACGCTGGCACAACACCAGAAAAAACCAATGAATTGCTGACTACAACTTGCAAAGAAATTCTAAAAATCTGCGAAAAAATTACCGACAAAGAATTGCAAAGAGTGAGAACTCAATATGAAGCCAGCTTGTTAATGTCGAAAGAAAGTACAAATAGTAGATCGCAAAGATTAGGTTCTGATATTTTATCTTTTAACCGCGCAATTCCTGATAAAGAAATTTTGGATAAAGTTTGCGCGGTGAAAAAATCGGATGTGACAAAATTGGCTGAGAAAATCTTTATCGGTTCAAAACCAACATTTGCGGCGATAGGGAAGGTGAAGGATGTAATTTCTTATGAGAAATTGGTTTTGGAGTTGAGATAGTTATAGCCAATAACCGGTGGTTGAGCCGGAGTCGAAACCACCTGAAAGTTCCGCGCTGCACAGCTTATAAACTCTCCAGCAGGAACCTTCCGCTGGTTTCGACTCCGCTCAACCGGCGGTTGTGGAATTTTACCTAAAAATCAATCGCTCTGCAACCAATCTGCCAATCACCAAAATGAGTAGGATCTAAAATCTTCTTATCAGCTATTATCTTGTCTTTCGCAGCCTGAATTTCTTTTTCTCTCGCATCATCTTTCGGCGCATCACATTCACAGCTTGCATTGCCACATCCAGATTTCTGTAAATTTTCTTCTTTTTTCATAAATTATTAATGACTTTGTCCTTGTCCAACTAGGCCATGGCCAGCTTCAGCATTCAATTGTGGACCTGGACTTATTTTGCTCATAGAGGCATCTCCATAACCACTTGCCGTCCCAATTCCTTCGGCATTTTGCATAGCCATACCAAGCGCACCTTTCCCTTCTAAACTTCTAGTAATATTACCCATTGTATTTTCTTTTCCTATAGCAGCAATAGGGCCAACATGGTCTATATTTCCGCCAACACCAAAATCTAGGCTTCCACCCATCTTTTCCATTCCCTGACTAACACTACCACTTATAATATTCTCACAACCAATCATACCACCATCGCCATGGCTGGCTGCAGCTCTTGGGTTCGATGTTTTACTAGATGCTTCATTCATTGATGCAAGAATTGCTCCTTGATCTACACTTCCACCTTCTTTTCCTGACATAAAATTCCAAATTTTTTAAGTTAAATAAACAAAAATTTATTTATTATCAGTAGCTGCAATAGCCGCCATGTTCAAAATATCATTAATCGAGGATCTCATAGTAACAATTTGTACAGACTTTTCAAAACCGTTCAAAATCGGCCCTACAACTGTGCAATCGCCAATCGCTTCAAGCAACTTAGTCGCGATTGAAGCCGAATGTAAACCTGGGCAAATCAAAATATTTGCTGGAGCTGTTAAGCGGCAGAATGGATATCTAGACATTTTATCCATGCTTAAAGCCACATCAGCAGTCATTTCGCCATCATATTCGAAATTAACTTTCATACCATCAAGCAATTCAACGGCTTTTTTAACTCTTCCAGATTCGGCTTTTAAAGCGCTGCCAAAATTTGAGAATGACAAGAAAGCCACTCTAGGTTCATAACCCATTTGACGAACTTTATCTGCAGTTTGAATTGCCACATCAACTAAATGCTCTGATGAAGAAAGTTCTGAACAAGCGGTGTCTGAAATAAAAATGGTTTTGCCTTTAGAAATAACCATCGAAATTCCTAAAAGAATTTTGCCTTTTTTATTTTTAATAACTTGCCAAACATCAGTAAGGGTTTTGCGATATCCTCTGGTTAAACCAGTAATCAAAGCATCTCCATCGCCGCAAGAAAGCATTGAAGCGGCGAAAACATTACGATCATTTTTTACCATGCGAGCGCAGTCAGAATATAAAACGCCTTTTCTTTGTAATTCTGCATAAAGGTGATCTGTATATTTTGCATTATCGTCAGAGATTGAAGCATTATAAATTTTGATGCCTTCAGGGCTGATATTTACTTCAGCCATATTAGCCAAAACGCGCTCTTTTTTACCGATCAAAATTGGCGTGCCATAACCATTATCACGCCACATTGCAGCAACGCGGATGATTTCTGGTTGTTCACCTTCAGCAAAGATAACTCTTTTTGGAGATCTTTCTAATTTTTCAAAAATCATGCTAAGACTGTTCACTGTAGGATCGCGTCTTGCTTGTAATTGTCTTTTATAAGCATCCCAATCTTTAATTGGCTTTCTCGCAACACCTGTTTCAACTGCAGCTTTAGCAACTGCAACTGGAACAACACTGATCAAACGAGAATCAAATGGAGTAGGGATGATGTAACGCGGACCGAATTTCATATCGCGACCACCGTAAGCTTTGATAACTTCATCCGGAACATGTTCGCGAGCAAGTTCAGCAATTGCTTTTGCTGCAGCGATTTTCATTTCTTCGTTAATAGTTGAAGCGCGCACATCTAACGCACCACGGAAAATATAAGGAAAGCCCATTACATTATTCACTTGGTTTTCATAGTCAGAACGACCAGTTGCCACAATCGCGTCCGAGCGAGTTGCATGAACTTCTTCAGGAGTAATTTCTGGATCTGGATTTGCCATTGCGAAAATCACTGGGTTTTTCGCCATTGATTTTACCATATCACGAGTAACCGCACCTTTAACTGAAAGACCTAAAAATACATCCGCACCTTTCATCGCGTCAGCTAAAGTACGAGCTTTAGTGTTCGCAGCGTGCGCAGTTTTCCACTGATTCATTCCATCAGTTCTGCCTTTGTAAATTGCGCCTTTTGTGTCGCAAAGAATTGCGTTGTCATGCGGAAGACCCATGGCTTTTAAAAGCTCTAGACAAGCAATACCTGCAGCGCCGGCACCGTTAACTACAACTTTAATATCTTTAAATTTTTTGCCTGAAATGTGTAAAGCATTGATTATACCTGCTGCAGAAATGATTGCGGTACCATGTTGATCATCGTGAAAAACTGGAATATCCATCATTTCACGAAGTCTGCTTTCAATGATAAAACATTCTGGGGCTTTAATATCTTCAAGATTAATACCACCCCAAGTTGGTCCTAAATATTTTACAGCATTGATGAATTCTTCTGCATCTTCAGTAGCAACTTCAATATCAACTGAATCAATATCAGCGAATCTTTTGAATAAAACTGATTTTCCTTCCATAACTGGTTTGCCAGCTAAAGCACCAAGATTACCAAGTCCAAGCACCGCAGTACCATTTGAAATTACGGCAACATAATTACCTTTTGATGTATATTCATAAGCTAGATCAGGGTTTTTCTGAATTTCTAAACAAGGAATCGCCACCCCTGGAGAATAAGCTAAAGCTAAATCGCGTTGAGTGTTAAGTGGTTTAATGGCATGCATCGCAACTTTACCCGGTTGGCCTTGCGAGTGAAAAAGAAGTGCTTCTGTATCTTTTGAAGATCTAACTTCTATATTTTTTGTAGAAGCTTTTGCAGTAGTTTTTGCTGCGTCTTTTTTTAAGGCCATTTTTAAAGATGATTATTAAGTTAAAAAGAATACATAAGTGGAGTGATTAAGGCAGAAAATTTTCTTACCCAATCAATTTATCCGATTATCATGTGTGATCAACTATCTACTTATGAGAATGAGTGTGGTCCAAACTAGTTTTTAGAATTTTAATGTCAAAATTTGTTTATGACCATTTTAGCGATTGAGAGAAGTAAAAAATTTAAAGAGTTTTTTGATATTGTGAAAGACCCAAGAAAAATTGATTTTTTGGTCTTACATCATGTTGAAGCTAATTCTGTGGAACACGCAATTGAGCAATTTGAAGAGCATAAAGTTAGCGCTCATTTTTTAATTGCTGAAGATGGAAAAATATTTGAATTGGTGGAAGAAAATAATATCGCTTATCATGCGGGAATTAGCTTCTGGAAAGGAGTTGTGGGTTTAAATAAATGCTCAATTGGTATTGAATTTATTAACTCTGCACCTTTTGAAAAAGAATTTATGCAACAGCAAATGCAATCTGGCCTTGAATTGTGTAAATATTTAATCGAGAAATATGCTATTGAGAATAGCAACATTGTTGGTCACAGCGACATTGCTTATTATTCAGACCAAATTGAAGATTCTGCGAAACACCATTTACTAGATCGCAAACAAGATCCTTCACATTTATTTGATTGGAAATTTTTAGCTGAAAATGGCGTGGGAATTTATTCAAAAAATTCTTTAGAAGATTGGGAAGATGAAATGCTTTTTGTCTTAGGAAATAAAGACTCTAAAATCTCTCAAATCAGAAAGGATTTAGCAAAATTTGGTTATAAAATATCTAATTTTAGCGATGAATTTGATTTAGAAATGCAGCTTTTGGCTAGAGTTTTTAATCGTCGTTTTAATCAAAGTAAGTTTAATAGTGATGCAGACGCTTGGTATTTAAGCTCGCAGAAAATTTTGGATGAGTTGCTTTAAACAACTTTCATCTCGAACTTTAGTGATAGATCTCATGAGCTTTGGTATTAAGACTAATCAGATCTCTCACTAAAGTTCGAGATTACAGTTAGACATAATTTGGACAAAAAAAGCCCTCCTTGGAAATTTTCAAAGAGGGCTTTTTTATTATAGTTAATCAAAGGCGATGGGAAGAGAAGTTTTAGCCACCACAACTTTTTGAACTGCTGCCACAATTATAATAACCATTTCCGCGATCACATGAATCATCGCCTCCTAAACTATGGCTTGCGCTACCTTGATAATAGAATTTGCCATCTAAACATTTAACAGTTGCAGCTGCACATACATTTCTTTCGCTACAGACATTATTACCACCAGCTTTACATTTTCTGGAGTGTGTATGACCGATATTAGTCGTATAACCATTATTAACTGATAGGCCGATATTTTTACATTCATTAATAATTGTAGCAAGATCAGTATAATAACTATTACAGCTCATGGATTGACTGATTCCCGGATTTTGATCATATCCAGAATATCCCGTGCAACCTCTGCAAGCGGTACAATCATTTGAAACTCCACTCCAAGAACCATTACTACAAGTTACGGTAGGCGCAACATTGGTTCTATCGTAAGAGTAAGAATTTACACCACATTCGTTAGCATAAGAACCACTTGTGCCGCCATCTATAGCTTTTGAATAGCCACTTCTACAAGACAAAGTAATAACAGTTCCTGGCGCAACTATTCCAGCAGAATATGAGGCATCTATAGAGCCACTTCCATAAGTGCTGGTTTTGGTGCAATAACCAACCCAACAAACCGCAGCTCCTGCATCAGAGGTAGTACATGGATCAACGACACTTTCCCAAACACCTTTTTTACCGCACTTTTTAGTAGGGCGTTTTTGAGGAGAATTCCAATCAGAAGGACAAGTTTGATCAGCCGAAACTACCTGTCCGTAATAAGCTTTTGGCCAAGTGAAGCTAGTTCCGCAATAAAGTGTTTCAGCAGCCCCTGCAGCACATGGAATAAGTGACCAAAGATTTAATTCGTCAAATAATTGATCTCTGGTTTTGTAAAAAACTATATCGTCAAAAGATCCGTTGGTTGAGCTGGCTGAAAAGATATTGTCAAAAGTTGATGTTGGAGGTGAAGCTCCATCATTAATAGAAGTAAGGTCGTTACCTAATTCTTCAGAAATTGTAGAAGCCGTTCCCATAGAAGCTGAGTTAGAATTGAAAGATCCCAGTCCGTTATTACCGCGACTGATAATCGCAAATAAAGCCGCAGTTGTAACGGCAGAACCATTGGCATTAATTTGAATAATGGTGGTGTTACTCACATTATCTTCAAAACTATTCAGAGATTGGTCAGTTCTGGTAAGTCTTTTATCAACAACATAGATCAACTTATTTCCATAAGCATCTTCAGCAATTTTACTATCTAGTTGAAGATCTTTAATCGGAACCATTCCATAAACTATATTAACCTGACTTGTAGATTTATAAACACCAGCAGCCACACAATCTGTAGCCGTAGCAGCAGTTCCGTAAGTTGTTGAGGAAGTTCTTATTTCTTTTAGTGAGGCCGGACAAGGAAGCTTTTTATTGCTTAGTAAATATTTTCCTAAGGCTTTATATATGATGGGAATATTGTCGTTGGAAGATCTTAGTTTAGCATTATTTTGGCTACTAACCGAGGTTGATAAAAAGCCGGCCGTTACTACCGATAAAATCATAATAACGACCGAAAGCTCAATAAGACTGAATGCTCTTATTTTGAATAAATTTTTCAAATTTGCTAATTTTTTATTTTTCATGTCTTTTTACTATTGTTAAAAAAGATTTAGAAGCCCAGTTAGAAATAAAACCTTTGAGAAAGATATTTAAATATCTAGTGAGTGTGTGATTGTTGATAATAAATAGAGCTGAATAAGTAAGTTCTATTTCGTCATTATTGACTTGAATGAGTGTGGAATTTTTTATAACACCTTCAAAACTATTAAGTGCAACATCTTTTCTAGTAAGCCTTTTATCAACAATGTAAAACAACTTATTTCCATAAGCATCTTCCACAAGTTTACTATCCAAAGTTTGAGTAGGAATCATCCTATAAACTAAATTAGCCTCACCACTTCCAGTTCCTTTATAAACAACTGTAGAAATGCAATCCCTTGATGAAGCTGCTAAGCCATAAATTGTTGAAGAAGATTTGATTTCTATTAATGAGGCCGGACAAGGAAGTTTTTTATTGGTTAATAAATATTTTTCCAAAGCCTTATATATGATGGGAATATTGTTGTTATAAGCTCTGAGTTTCTCGCTGTTAAATCTGCTATTTGAAGTTGCTAAGAATGCAGTAACGGCAATCGAGAGATCAATATTATTACCGATAACTCTATAAGACTTAGTGCTTTTTTTGGTTTTTTTAAACATAAAACCTAATTATTGTTGACAAGGATTGATTATTTCTCCCCAAGTTCCATTAACGCCACATCTTCTAGTTGGTCTCACAGGGCCATTAGTATATCCAGAAGGACAAGTGGTTGATGCCGCTATAATCTGATTATAATATCCGACCGGCCAAGCTATACTGTTTGCACCGTAAACATTTGTAAAGGTTTGAGCAGGACAGGTTAAATAATCCATAATATTGAAGTCCATCGCTAGTTGTGGCCTAGTTTTATAGAATACTATGTCATCAAATGTCTCACTATTTCCTGATGAATATATTATTTTAGCTCCAAAATTGGCTAAGGGCGGATTGTTTCCTTCATTCGTAACTACAAGACTATTGGAAATTTCATCAGTATCGCTTGAAGCAGTCATTTGCAAATTTGAATCAGCAGTAATAGCGCCATTTTGATTTGCTCCGTAACTAATGATAAAAAAAGCTGCATTAGAAATACTATTCACTTCTGTTGCTGCCGGCTTTTCTACAACTGTCATAGTTCCTTCTGTACCTTCAAAGCTATTTCCCGCTCCAGCAGCGCTGGTCATATTCTTATCAACAATATAAGCAAATTTATTTCCAAAAGCATCTTCGGCCATATCTAGAGGTATTCCTAGAGTTTGCACGGGTACCATGCCATAAGCTTTAATATTACCAGTATTGTTGGAATAAGATGAGGTATTATTGCCGTTATTGCAGGATCCATCTCCGCTTGAAGCTAAACCGTAATTAGCATTATCTGTTTTGCTCAATTTTATTTCAGCTGGACAAGGTAGTTTCTTATTAACTATCAAATATTGTCCCAAAGCTGCGTATATATCATTAATGCGCGCTTTAGTGGTTTTAATTTTAGCGTTTTTAACAGCATTAACTGAGATTGAAACAGCTCCCGTCATTAAGATCGAGCTTATTAGAATAACGATGGAAATCTCGATTAAACTAAAAGCTGTTTTGCGATTTCTATTATACATATTTTTCATCAAATAATAAACTAAGAGTCTTTTTGGCAAGGATTAATAATATCGCTCCAGACCATATTAGCACCGCATCTTTTGGTTGGTTTAGTAGGACCATTAGTCCATCCAGAAGGGCAAGTTGTATTCGCAACTACAATCTGATTATAATATCCGTCAGGCCAATTTATATCAGTAGTGTCATAAACATCTGCAACGGTATAACTTAAACATTTAAAATAATCTAAAGCATTAAAATCCATCCCCATTTGTGATCTGGTTTTATAAAAAACAATGTCGTCAAATATGTCACTATTTCCTGATGAATATATGATTTTAGCACCGAAATTTCCCGTAGGCGGGTTGCTTGATTCAACAGGGCTATCCAAACTATTAGCTATTTCATCAGAATCGGTTGAAGCGGTATTTTGAACATTGGAATCAGCACCTATAGCACCATTTTGATTAGCTCCATAACTAATGATAAAAAAAGCTGCATTAGTAACTGAATTAACTTCAGTGCCTGCAGGTTTTTCTACTACTATTATTGAGGAGTCAGTTGTGGCCCAAGTTGTGGACGATGTCATATTCTTATCAACAATATAAGCAAATTTATTTCCAAAACCATCTTCAGCCATATCAAGAGGCAAGCCTAAATCTTGCACTGGAACCATTCCATAGCCTTTAATACCAGATGTGTAGGCAGAAGTATTAGAACCATTATTACAAGAAGCATCCCCAGCGGAAGCAACTCCATAATCTGAATCATTTGTTTTACTCTTTTTTATTTCAGCTGGGCAAGGAAGCTTTTTATTGAGCAACAAATATTGCCCCATGGCAATATATATTTTATTTATACGATCTTTGGTTTCTTTAATTTTAGCATTATTAACAGCATTAACCGAGATAGACAAAGCACCAGTCATCAAGATCGAACTGATTAAAAGAACAATAGAAAGCTCAATTAAACTGAAAGCCTTTTTGTGATTTTTTTTATAAATATTTTGCATCAAATTTATTAAGATTTTCAATATTAAGTGTTAGGGGCACAAGGCTCAATCACTTGATCCCAAACACCAAAAGCACCACATCTTCTAGTTGGAGTTAAAACTCCATTAGTCCAATTGGTTGGGCAAGAAGTGTTGGCAGTAGGAACTTGTCCGTAATATGCTTGAGGCCAAGTTATAGTAGTACCATAAAGACTTGTAGAAGATGAAGCTGATGAGCAAGAGAGTATAGAAAGAGCGCCAAAATCTAGAACCATTTGTTTTTTAGTTTTGTAATACATGAAATCGTCAAATCTTTCATTATTACTATCCACTGAATAGTAATTAGCATCGTAATTGGCGGTTGGTGGAACTATAGCATCATTCACAATTGTAAAACTATTTTCTGTTTCATCACTTTCTGGTGAATCATTGTTTCTTACAGATGAAACTGATGGATA
>CAMCME010000026.1 GCA_945875925.1 Rickettsia typhi
AAAAACAAGAAAACTCGCAACAAATTGAGCAAAATTTGACCAAAATCAATTCAAAAATTTGCCGAATTTCTAATGAAATCCTTCAGAAATCTTGGGTTAAAAAAATTTGACTCTGGTTTTTTTGGGAAGTTAGATTTGCGACGTCCCCAACATGCGATTCCCTCTGTATTTCATTTATTAAAATGAAATATCCAGATTTGATTGAGGTTTTTAAATTCAACGAATTGACCTTAAGCTATCTTTATTTAAAGACCAAATCTGCACCAGAGAGACTGCAAGAAATTATAGATAAAGCATTTGATGATGAAGAGGTCAAGAAGATGCTCCTAAAGCAGGTTGATCAACTTATTAATTTAGTAGGAATCGTTTCTTACAAAATATGCAAGTTATCAAGCGAAGAAAATCCACTCGATGGGATTTATGCTGATCGTAGAACATCTAATCGTCAGACGATGCTTGATGTTTTGAATCTTCATTTGTCATCTCGGAATAGCGCCACTTCTCGTAAAACTTACGAATCAGAAAATCATAAAAGCGCAGTTAGTAACCTTTTAAACAAAGATCTTTTGACATACTCTTATGATTTAGCAAAAACCACAGAGGCCTCTTGGAGTAAAAACTTCGATGTAGCTCAAGAATTATTCGAGCGCTTAAAGATCGGAACAGCGGAAAATAAAATCATCCTCATCCCAACAGAACTATCGTCAGATAGCGACTACAACAACGCATCTTATCGATTCCTATTCGCCATTTCTTACGCAATAGAAAAAGTCATCAACTTTAAAAAGGAGGGAGAAGCAGAACGCGAGGAAGCTCTTAAAAAAATATGGGATTGCATCAAAAAGTTTTTGGAGTCAGATAAAATTGCAATCGATCCCAAGTATATTTTCCTTAGCGGATTCGCCAATAAGAGCGGGATTTCCTTAACCAGAATGAGACTGACTGGACTGTTTGAAGATATTGTCCGCATAACAAACGGATCATCAGAAAGAGATAAGCTGATCAAGACAGTTTTTGAAGATGCAAAAAAACGCTATTTCGTAGGAGATAAATCAGTTTATGAAAATGAAGAAAATTTTGCCCATGTTTTATTCCAATCTTGGAATGGCAGAAAAGATTCTCCAGAAAATTATCAAATTATTCGAGAAGCAGCAGCACGGGATTTAAAAAAATATCCAAAAGCAATAGACTATTATTGGAAAATCGCCCTTGAAAGACTGAATGATAAGCTATTCAGCGCTAGCAAAGAATTTGAAATGTTTGCTCCAGAGCAATTACGCAAAATCACCGAAGATGCTATAAAATTAACCAACGATCAATCTTTGAAGGACAAGCTTCAATCTCATCTTAATCACTATCAGGTAATTACAAAAAGCAAAATAATAAGACCTGAAGCCCTTATTGAAAACTCTCAAAACACATCGAAACCCCTAATGATGGCAATGATCGACCAATGCTACATTGACGAATCAGTCAGCTTCTTCACAGATTAATTTTGTATTAGTAACAATATCGAAAACTAATCACAAAAAATTGCTTTTAAAACTACAACGCAGCCATATTTCACAACTTAATAAAAAACTTTTTCATTTCTGTCTTTGACTTAAATGTAACCGATTTTCCCTTGCCCTCATTTTTAATCGCGCTCAATAAATGTTTGCGGTTTTTTGAACTTGAAAGCAGATGCAAAGTTTGCTCAATCGAGCCATCATCATCTTCACTTTTTACCAAATCCAAACAAGTAAACCGATTGCGAATAAACTTCGCGTGCATCACGCATTCTTGATATTGGCTGTTAGAAAGCCCTAAAGATTTTGGGGAGGTTTTGATTTTGAAGTGAGAGAAAATTGATTTTAGGTGGGATTCGTCTAGGTGGATTTTTTCTAAGTCTTTTTTGGCTTTTGTGGAAAGCTTGATTTTGCCAGATTCTTTGATGGTTTGGAGTTTTTGTTCATATTCTTTTTGACATTCCTTAGCGATTTTTTTGCCGAAGAAAGATGCCATATTCTTCTCAATTCCAAACTCGTCATCCTTGGCTCGCAGAGACGAGGATCTCATGAGTTTTGGCTTAGAGTTAAAACTCATGAGATCCTCCTGCTCTGAAGTGCGCAAGGATGATGAGTTTCTGTAAAACGAAACTATAGATTCAGATTCTAATATATTTTTCTGCAACCTTGCCGCAGTCAAAGTTGTAACCGCAATTTCTGCGCCATGTAAATTTCTTCCCGCCAATTCTGGATATTTCATTTCAATTGTGTGAGCAATTAAATGCTCTGATTGGCTTGCTGGGTAAGAGCCTCCTACAATAGTCATTGCTTGCCCTGAAATTAACAAAATCTCGATTAATAATTTTAAAAATTCTTCGTTTTGAGCCGAAAATTTTTCAAAATTATTCACAAAAAATTCCATTTTTTTCTTCAGCATTTCAAAAGGTTTCTTGTCGAATTTTGTGCCGAGAATTTTATGCGATAAATACCAATCAAACCAACAAGAATAGAAACACAAACTATCGCCAATTCCGGCTTTTGTAAGTTCGAGAGGCGCGGCTTTTAAAATTTTCAAATCACAAAAAACAGCCAAAGGCAAAGTTGCGGCTAAAGTTTTTTTGTGGCCCGAAATTGTGATTGAAGCATTTTTTGAGAGATAGCCATTCATCGACGCGGCAGAAGCAAAAACCGCGTAAGGAATTTGGCTTTGTGCAGAAGTATATTTGCACAAATCGTTAATTGTGCCGCTTCCCAAGGCCAAAATTAAATCATGATTTTTGGCCGCTGCTGCAATTTTTTTTAGATTTTTTTCGTCAGCTTTTGGGGCTTTTAAAATTAATTTTTTGGAGACAACTTTATCTAAATTTCCCTTAAAAAATCTCGCCGAATTTGCAAAAATTCTTTCATCACTCACCAATAAAATTTTCTTACCCTTAAAACCAAGATCAGCAATTAGCTTTTCGATATTAACAGCAAGATTTTCAGAAACTGAGATTTTGGACATTTTTTAATAAGTTTTGAGAGGTGAAATGATTAAGTAAATCAAAGTTAGAGAAGCTCAAATTAGTTTTATAGATATTTAATCACTATTAGCCGAAAAAAATCTTGTCAGATAAAAATTTATTTTTATGGTTCGGCCCTCATTTGAGCGTCTTGGTGCTACCTACTTCATTTTAGCTTACTGCCTTGGGCTTTTCTCCTAATAAAATTTCTAAATAAACAAAATGGAAAAACTTCAGTTATTCTTGCTCATTTTTCAGGTTATTGTTGCAGTTGTGATGATTATTTTAGTGTTGTTACAAAAATCTGACGGCGATTCTCTTGGTGGAATTGGCGGTGGTAATGGCGGCGCTAATGCCATCATGTCTAGCAAAGCTTCGGCTAATCTTTTGACAAAAATCACCATGATTTTGGTCGGAATTTTTATGATCAATTGTTTAGTTTTAGCTGGCCTTTCTAACAGCTCTAAAAAAGCCATTCAAAATGATTTAAATAAAATTATCGAACAGCAAGAAAAAGAAGGAATTATTGTTAAACCTTCTATTCCATCAGCTCCAGAGGTTAAATAATTTCGAAAAAAGTTAATAATAAACCAATAGGTATAAAATGAAATCTACAGCTTTAAATCAAACTCACCGCGACCAAGGTGCTAAAATGGTAGAATTTGCTGGATATGACATGCCAGTACAATATCCAGAAGGAATGCTGAAAGAGCATGAATGGACTCGCTCTGGCAATGTTGGAATTTTTGATGTTTCTCACATGGGACAATTCATCGCTGAAGGCGCTGAAGTTGTAAAATTCTTATCTTACATAACACCAACTGACTTTTCTTTAAGCACTCCAGCTCTTGCAAAATATACAGTTTTAACAAATGAGCAAGGCGGAATTATTGATGATTTGATCATCACTAAAATTACCGATACTAAATTTTTCATCGTTTTAAACGCTGGCTGCAAAGAAAAAGATGCAGCTTGGATTCGTAAAAATTTACCAGCTGGTGTTTCTTTTACCGAACTTGCTGATCGCTCTCTAATTGCAGTTCAAGGGGGGAAAGCTGAAGAAGTTTTAAATAGCTTTTTGGCTTCGGGAAATTTAGCTGATTTGCCTTACATGAATGTTGGAACTTACCAATTTAAAAATGGTGAAGAAGTTTTCATCGGCCGCACTGGTTACACTGGTGAAGATGGTTTTGAAGTTAGTATCAAAAATTCTGCTGCTGCAAAATTTTGGACCGACATGTCCGCCATGCGAGAAGTAAAACCAATCGGCCTTGGCGCTCGTGACTCACTTCGTCTTGAAATGGGCTATCCACTTTATGGCCACGATCTTGATGATACAACTTCACCAATCGAAGCAGCAATTGGCTGGGTTGTAAGCAAAAGCAACACTAATTTCATCGGATGCGAAAGAGTTTTAAGAGAAAAGCGTGATGGCGCAAAACGCAAAAGAATCGGTGTAAAATTACTTGATCGCGGAATTGCTCGCGAAGGCACTGAAATCAGAAAAGATGGCAAAAAAATCGGAGTTTTAAGCTCTGGCGGTTTTTCACCAAATTTAAAAGTTTCAATCGGACAAGGTTATTTTGATCCGACTGTAGCAAAAGTTGGTGATTCAGTTTCTGCGGTTGTTAGAGATCGCGAAATCCCCGCAGTTCTTACTTCTTCAGTATTTGTAGAAGCAAAAACTAAATCTGTAAAAAAATAATAACAAAAAAACTAAACGGAGAAAATATGAAATTTACAAAAGACCATGAATGGTTAAAAATTGAAGGTGACATTGCAACAATCGGAATTACCGAATATGCCGCTGAAGCTTTGGGAGAATTGGTTTATGTTGAACTTCCTAAGGTTGGAAATACTTATGCAAAAGGTGATGCTTTCGCAGTTGTAGAATCTTCAAAATCTGCAAGTGATGTTTACTCTCCAGTTGCTGGTGAAGTAGTTGCTGTGAATGGCGACTTAACTTCAGCTCCTGAATTAGTAAACAATTCAACTTATGGAAATGGCTGGATCGTTAAAATCAAATTGAGCAATGTTTCTGACTTAGATGAAGCTATGGACGAAGCTGCTTACAAAAAGTTTTTGCAAGAGCAATAGATTTACTAATTTTAGTGGAGCAGCATTCAAAAGCTCTCCACTAAAAGTTTTACACCAGATAAAATTTATTTAAAAACTCATCATCTTTTCCCTCAAGAAGACTAAGAACATTCTTCGAAATCTTCTGATTTATATTTTCCAGCATCTTTTTTTCTTCAGAAGTAAATCTTCCCAAAACATAATCTGCCGTAGAAAATTCTTTATTTTCTGGCCTTCCTACACCAAGTCTAAGGCGTTTATATTGTTTTCCGATTGACTCATCAATTGACTTCAAACCATTGTGACCAGCATTTCCGCCAGCAATTTTTACACGCAATTTCCCTAGAACCAAATCTACTTCATCATGAAAAACTAAAATATTTTCTGGCGCAATTTTATAAAAATTTGAAGTTTCTGAAACTGCAATTCCCGAGCGATTCATGAAAGTTTGCGGTTTAATTGCGATGACTTTTTTACCAAAAATTTCTCCAGCAAAAATTTCGCTGTGAAATTTTTTAGCAGAAATTTTATTCAAATGATAATCTTCAATAATTTGATCCAAAGTTAAAAATCCGAAGTTGTGACGAGTTTTTTCATACTCTAGACCAATATTTCCAAGGCCAACTAAAAGATGCATTTTTTGAATTTATTATATTAAACTGGATTCCAATTAACTATTTTTGAAGAAATTGATTTTAACAAGCATTTTTTAACTCCTCACAAACCATGCAAAAAAAGATATTACACATTTTTCTTCTAGTAATTTTTTGCATTACTTTATCCTGCAAAAGCAAAGTATTCAAGGAATCATACATTGTTTCGAAATTTGAAGATATACAAATTCTTGAACAACAAGATCATAAATTTTGCACTTCGCTAAATTTAAATTCGGGCAAAGATTATAATAATTCCAAAAGCAATTTATATTGGAGATGCCGCTTGGCTCTTTCAAAAAGCAAGTTTAGAGCAGAAAATGGCACACCAGAAAATACTAAATTTAATTTTCAAATTAATGATCTAGTTTCAAAAATTGCTCTGAATTTATCTGAAATGCAGGAGTCAGTTTTTATCAGAGAGAATAAAAAACTCGACGGCCATCAACATCAACAATGCGTTAGAATGGGCTATGAAAGTGACACTTTAGATCAAAGCAAACTTGATGATTATTTCTTATGCCGCAAAAGATTAATTGAAGATCAAGAACTTGATCCGCCATTTGGCAATATAGATTATTTAAAATATCCAAATCACTCTTACGACATTGGTTTTGTAGTTGATAATAGACTGGAGAAAGAAGCGGAAAAATATAAAACTGCTAAAGAAAAATATCCGACTTGCACTCAATATAATTTAAGAAAGGAAAATTTTAAGAAATGCTCTGCGGCTCAAGATAAATCTCGCAAATGCACGTCGGAAATTGATCGAAATAAATTTAAAAAAGAAGCTGAAGAAAAAATTATCTGTCAGAGAAAATCTTACATTCAATATCCTGATTCATTTTTAGAAGAAGATGTAAACAAAAAAGACATAGCTGAAGCCAAAACCAATGCCGATGTTTATAACCAAAATAATTTTGCAGCACTTGGAATTAGCGGTGAAGATATGGAAAAATTCAGTGCCGAGAAAAATAAAGAAGAAGAAAAAGAAAAAGCTAAAGCAAATATCAATTCTAAAAACGGACTTTATAGCAAAGTTGACCTTACTAGATTAAGACAAAGATATATACTTTCCTGCACCAAAGAAGCTGATGTGAGAATCCTTCAATATGCTGAAGATTTGAAAAAATCTTGTGAAGATATGATGAAATTTGAAGCCATTGATGAATAAAATTTGTAACTATCTCTTTACAATAAACTGTCATCTCGAACGAAGTGAGAGATTTTCAGTTAAAGGGATAGTTACCATAAAATTTACATAATTAAAAATTGAACAAATATGCAAAATCTTGACGAAATCAGACCATATCGCGCCATTCCTAAACGCAAATCACGCCAGATTTTTGTAGGCAATGTGGCGATTGGTGGCGATGCTCCGGTCTCAGTTCAATCAATGACCAACACTTTAACCACCGATGTTCAGGCTACTATCCGACAAGTAAATGAATGTGCTGAATTGGGTGCAGAATTAATGCGCATTTCGGTTCCAGATAAAGAATCTACAGATGCTTTACGCCAAATTATTCCTCATTGCCCAGTTCCAATTATTGCTGACATTCACTTTCATTATCGCCGCGCTATTGAAGCTGCTGAAGCGGGAGCGAAATGTTTGCGCATCAATCCCGGAAATATTGGTTCTGACGAAAAAGTGCGCGATGTTATTAAAGCCGCTAAAGATTATGGCTGTGCAATTCGCATTGGCGTAAATGCAGGATCTTTAGAACAAGATTTACTTAATAAATATAAAACCCCAACGCCAGAAGCCCTTGTAGAATCAGCTCAACGCCATATTAAAATTTTGGAAGATAAGGATTTTTTTAATTTTAAAATCAGCGTTAAAGCTTCTGATATTTTTCTAGCTGTTGCCGGATATCGTCAACTAGCCGCAGTGTGCGACTATCCTTTGCATATCGGAATTACTGAAGCTGGAGGATTAACCGCAGGAACAATCAAATCATCAATCGGGCTTGGAACTTTGCTTTGGGAAGGAATTGGCGATACTATGCGCGTTTCACTTTCTGCTGATCCAAAAGAAGAAGTTAAAGTGGCTTATCAAATTTTAAAAAGTTTGGGGCTTAGGCATCGAGGCGTAAATTTAATTTCTTGCCCATCTTGCGCTAGACAAGCTTTTGATGTGATAAAAACTGTAGAAGCGGTGGAAAAGCGCGTTGAACATATTAAAACTCCGCTAACTATTTCAATTTTAGGCTGCGTGGTTAACGGTCTTGGTGAAGCTGCCCACACTCAAATTGGAATTACTGGCGGCGGCGCAAATCGTCATAATGTTTATATTGACGGCAAGCCTGATCACAAAGTTAGCAGCGATGAATTAGTTGATCACATTGTTGCTTTAATTGAGCAAGAATCTGCAAAGGCAAGCTCTTAAAGCCATGAAAAATCGAAATGAACTTGATAAAAAAACCATTTCTAAAAATTTTTCTTATGCTTCAAAAAATTATGATGAATTTGCAGCTGTGCAAAAAATGTCCGCTGCAAAACTTTGTAGTCTAGTTCTGCCGCTAATTCAAAATAATGATTCTATTATTGATTTAGGCTCCGGAACTTCAGCAATTTGTAAAAATCTTTTCTCATCGCAAAATTTTTATGAAAAAAATCTAGAAGTTTTTGAACTTGATTTATCATCCGAAATGCTGGGAATTTGGTCAGAAAAATCAAAAAATCACATTCATTCAATAGCTGCAGATGCAGAGAATCTGCCGCTAAAATCAGATTCATTCAATATCATCATTTCGTCATTTTCTTTACAATGGTTGCAAAATTTCGAGGAAATTTTCGCCGATTTTAAACGCATCTTAAAAAAAGACGGAATTTTAGCTTTTTGTCTTCCTACAAATTCCAGCCTTAAAGAGTTAAAAATTTCCAGCATCGAATCTGGATGTAATTTTAATTTTATAAATTTACCAGAAATGGAAATTCTGAAATCAGCTTTGCTAAAAAGTGGTTTTAGGGAAATAGAAATGCAATCAGAGGTTTTAAAATCAGAGTTTAATGATGGGATTGAAGCCTTAAAATCACTGAAAAAAATCGGTGCAAATTATTCGGCTAAGAAAAAATTGATTTCTAGAAAACCATTGAATCATTTTAACAACTTATGCCTAGAAAAATTTAGCACTAGCAATAAAAAGTTAGCAATTTCCTGGGAGGTAACTTATTTTCTCTTCAGCAATTCTTAGCAACCCATCTTTTACAAATAACTAATATGTTTGGAATTATTAAAATTTTTTCCTCCAAAAAACCCGCCAAGGAAGACTCCAATGTTAAATTTGCAAACACCATCAAAGAAAAATCTCAAAGCCTGACAAACATGCTTGGAGATAAATTTGAACAAGCCAAAAATGAATTTTTTATCATCAAAGATAAATGCCACAACCTTCTTGAAACTAATTACAATCTTGGTGAAAAGCATTTAGCTAGAGGAAATTTGAAGGAAGCAATTTTTCGTTTTCGTTTCATTAAGAAATTTTGGCCAAAACATTTAGACTCTCAATATAAGCTAGCTTATTGCTTAACTTTGGACAAAAAACCAGAAGAAGCCAAAAAAGTTTTAGAAGAACTGCTTATTCAAAACCCTGATTATGATCCGCAAGCTAAAGAATTGTTGGAGTTAATCAATTCTGGAAATGCCTTAGAAAATAATGAAGAAGAAATTGCAGAAGCAGAATCAGTAGAAGAAACAGCTAGCAGCAATACTCAAGATTCAAAAAATGCTTAAGGCTTATTCACGCAATTCTTCTTTTCAATTTTTTAACAAATCTTGGATCTTCTTTTTGAAAAACTGCAAAAATATCACTTTTAAAAATATCGCTTTTGCTTTTATGCTTCTAGCATCAACTGGCTTTGTTAATACTGATGCTTTTGCTCAAATTAAGAAAGCTAGAAAAGAGAAAGTGGTGTTTCAAACACCAGCACAAACAACAATTGCTGAAGATGATTTTGAAACTTATGAGACCGAGCAATCAGAAGAAATTTATGATCCGCTAGAAAAATATAATCGTAAGATTTTTGTTTTTAACGACGCTTTTGATCGATATTTTTTGGAATATGTGGCGCGACTTTATCGCGATAAAGTGCCTAAAGAAGTTAGGTCTTCTACTCACAATTTTTTAAATAATTTATATTTACCAATTTCAGTTTTTAACTCGCTGGCTCAAGGCAAAGTTGAGAATGGATTAGCGACATTTTCAAATTTCTTAATCAATACAACTCTTGGAATTGGCGGTTTATTTGATGTGGCTGGCAATAAAGGTTTAAAATATAATTACGAAGATTTTGGCCAAACTTTAGGCCATTATGGCTATTCTTCGGGCGCATATTTAATGATTCCATTTTTTGGACCAAACTCGACCAGAGATTTAACTGGAACTGCCGTGAATAATGCTATTAACCCAATTGGATTTAATCTTTTGGAAGTTGGTGGTAAGGACAAATTATTAAAAACTGAATATTTGATAGCAATTAATGCAACCTCTGGAATTGATCAGAGAGAAGGTTTGATCGATATAGTTGATGATCTTCGCAAAGACTCATTCGACTTTTATGCAACAATTAGAAGCGCTTATTTACAAAAGCGCCAAGCGGAAATTAAAAATTAACCAATAACATAAATTATGAAAAAGTTTTTAGCTGCAGCCATCTTAGTTTTATTTTCTTCATCAGCAGCTTTGGCACAAAGCGCCAGCCAATCTGAACAAGCTAAAGTTTTTATCAATGATATTGGTAATAAAATTATCAAAACTGCTGATGATAAAAAATCTTCAGTTGAGCAAAGAAAAAATAAAATCATCGCCATAATTGATGGCGCGATTGATCCAGACTGGATTGCGAGATTTGTTCTGGGGAAAAATTATAAGAATACTAGTGAAGAAAATAAGACGAGATTTTCTAAGTTATATCGCGATTTTATGATCAATACTTATGGACCAAAATTTCAAAATTATAATGGCCGTAAATTTGATGTAACTGATGTTAGTGAGCAAAATAGCTTCTATATTGTTAAAGCTGAATTTTTGCCAAGAGATTCTAACACTCCAATTGACATTACTTTCAGAGTTAAAGAACGCAGCGGAAAATTGATGATTTTAGATTTTATTGCTGAAGGTGTGAGTTTGATTGAAACTCAAAGATCAGAATTTAACTCTGCTATTTCGCAAAAAGGTATGGAGAAATTTTTGGAAGATTTGGAAGTTAGAATTAAGAATTTGAAGTCTCAGAAGTAGTTTTCATTCACACTTAAAAAACTAGCCATTCTTTTTGTCATCCTTATAAAAAAACTCGTCATCCTTGGGCGCAAGCCCGAGGATCTCATGAATTTTGGCTTTAGAGTTCAAGATTCATGAGATACTCGAGCCTTTCGGGCTCAAGAATGACGAGTTTTTGTTTTAAATATAAGTCACTTCGTTCTAAATCTATCCTACTTCTGCACCACATCATCTGCATTCTTACGACGCATCAAATTCTTACGCAAAGCTGCCGACAACTTCTTCTTCACCTCTTGCTTCTCGCGAGCTCTTTGCTTTTTTGCTGGCGTATCTTTTTTGCCTTCTTTCATTACTCTTTATCAACTTCGAATTGTTTAGAATATAAATTAGCGTAAGCCCCGCCCTCTTTAGCCATAAGTTCTTTATGGTTTCCAGATTCCACAACTTTACCTTCAGAAATTACGAAAATTTTATCAGCGTGAATAACAGTTGATAAGCGATGCGCAATTACAATTGAAGTACGACCTTGCATTAATTTTGACAAAGCATCTTTGATTAATCTTTCTGAAATTGGATCTAGCGAAGAAGTAGCCTCGTCTAAAAGCAAGATTGGTGCGTTATAAAGAATAGCACGCGCAATGGCGATTCTTTGTCTTTGGCCTCCAGATAAACGAATACCATTTTGGCCAATTTGCGTGTCATAACCTTGTGGCAATTCACGGATAAATTCATCAGCTTCTGCCAATTTTGCCGCATTGATAATTTCTTCTTGAGTGGCGTCTTCTTTGCCATAGCGGATATTTTCTAGAATCGTGTCGTCAAATAACATCACTTCTTGATTAACCACAGACATTGATTTTCTAACTGATTTTAAAGAGAGATCGCGAATGTCGTTGCCGTCAATTGTTACGCGACCTTGTTCTGGGTCATAAAAGCGCAAAATCATGCTCATGATGGTAGATTTTCCGCCACCAGAATGTCCAACCAAAGCAATGGTTTTACCGGCCGCCACATCAATATTAATTTTAGTTAAAGTATTTTTTTCTTCGATATAGCGAAAAGACACATCTTCCAAAGTGATGTCGCCTCTAACCTTATCAAGGTGAATAGCATTTGGTTTGTCGATGATGGTTTGTTTTTCATCAATCAATCTATAAAAACGAGTTGCCGCGGCCAAACCCATTTGAATTCCCGAATTCATGCCCGACACTGATTTTAAAGGTCTGTAAGCCATCATCATTGCAGCGAAGAATGAGAAGAAAGCACCCGTCGTGGTTGTGCCATTAATAACCTTCATACCGCCATACCAAATTACCGCAGCCACGCCAATTCCGGCCAAAGACTCTACGAAAGGAGATGCAATTAAAGAAAGACGCGAGATTTTTTTGCCCATCACCACAATTGCTTCGATAATTTTTGACATTCTATTAATCTCAAAATCTTCACAGCTGTAAGCTTTAACCAATTTTGAATATTGCAAAGTGTCATTCATTTGAGAAGCGAATTTGCTAGCAACTTCTTGGTTTTTGAAAGACAAGCTGCGTAATTTTCTGCCGATTTTGTAAATTGGATAAGCCGCCAAAGGGAAGCCAATAAAGGCGATAAGAGAAAGTTCGACACTTTGGCAAAACATCACCACAATTAATGATCCCAAAGTTAAAACTTGTTTGATCGAACCATTCATCACAGTGCTGATGGCGCCAACAATTGAACCAATTTCATTTAAGATGCTGGCAGTCATGTCGCCTGAAGAACGGCTATGTAATTTTGAAATATCAGATTTGATGAAATGAGCATAAAGTCTTTTACGCATGTCAGCTGTAATGCGCATGGTAATAACATTCATGGTCAGAAGTTGGAAATAAGTAGCAAAACCTTTAACCACAGTCACCGCCAAAACAATAATCGGAATCCACACCAACCAAAATTGGTCTTTTTGCATGAATACTTTATCAAGAGCTGGCTTGATCAGCCAAGCGTGAAATGAAGTGGTTCCAGCGATTACCAACATCAATAAAATTGAAACTAAAAAAGTTCTCCAATGTATAACTACACATTCTTTGAAGATTCTTTTAACCAAATAACTAGTGCTTTCGTAGTTGATTGGAGCGTCTGTCTTAGTTGTCATGAAATTTATTTTAAAAGGATAGTGCTTTGATTGGTAAGTGAAGAGATAATTTAGTTGTGACGCAGACTAGAAACTTAGATAAAAATATCAATTTTAAAATCTTGAATTTTGCTGATTAAAATCTAACTTACGCGTCTTCTTTGCCAAGCCTTAATTCTCAAGCTCTAATGCTAAATATTTTTCATCATTTTAAAGAAAGTTTTGCGGTAATTTTACAAAAAATTGCTGACGAAAATAATATTCAAATCACTGCTCAAGATTTTGAAAACTTCACAGTCGAGCCTACAAAAGAAAAATCTCACGGAGATTTAGCTTGTAACGCTGCGATGGTTTTGAGTAAAAAATTTGCGACAATAGAATCGCTAAATAATCCTAGAAAATTAGCTCAAAGAATTATCGATGAAGTTAATGCTGGAAATTCTTCTGGAGTTGGCTTTAGCAATATTTCAAAACTAGAAATTGCTGGCCCCGGATTCATAAATATCTTTTTAAAAAACCAAATTTTTCACCATATTTTGGCGCAGCTTCTACAAAATAAAAAATTCATTTTCAGCAATATCGGCAAAGGTGAAAAAATTAATTTGGAATATGCTTCCCCTAATCCAACTGGCCCAATCCATGTTGGACACACTCGCGGCGCAATTTATGGCGATGTTTTGGCTAGTCTTTTGTCAAAAGTTGGCTTTGATGTTTTAAAAGAATATTACATTAATGATGCTGGCGCGCAAATTATCACACTTGTCAAATCAGCCTATTTGCGCTATTTGGAAGCTTGTGGAGACAAAATCGAAATTCCTGAAGGACTTTATCCGGGTGAATATTTAATTCCGGTTGGCGAATCTTTAAAAAATAAATTTGGTGATTCATTAAAAAATAAATCAGAAACAGAATATTCTGCGGCAATTCGCGATTTTGTAGTGGCTGAAATGCTTGAAATGATCAAGCGCGACTTGCTTGAACTAGGCATTAAACATGACAGTTATTTCTCAGAGAAAAAAGAACTTCACGACACTAATAAAATTGAAGCGGCAATAAAAATTCTGCAAGATAAAGGCTTAATTTTTGAAGGAAAATTAGAAGCTCCAAAAACTGAAAAAGGTGTGGGCGCCAAGGATTTCAAACTGCCAGAAGATTATGAAGAACAAAATCAAACTCTATTTCGCTCTACAGATTTTGGCGATGATCAAGATCGCGTGGTTAAAAAATCAGACGGCACTGTAACTTATTTGGCAGGCGACATGGCTTATTCTTTAAGCAAATATCAAAGAGGCGCCAAAAAATTTATCATGCCTTTGGGCTATGATCACGCTGGTTATGTAAAAAGATTAAGCGCGGTTGTAAGTGCAATTTCTGAAGGGCACGCCCAAGTAAAAGTGATTCTTTGCCAAATGGTAAAATTCATTAAAAATGGCGAGCCTTTGAAGATGTCGAAAAGATCGGGCAATTTTATCACAGCCCGCGAAGTGATTGACGAAGTTGGCGCTGATGCTTTGCGCTTTATCATGCTGACTCGCAAAAATGATGCGCCTTTTGATTTTGATTTGGCAAAAGTGATTGAACAATCGAAAGATAATCCAATTTTTTATGTGCAATATGCTCATGCAAGATGTTGTTCAGTTCTTAGAAACTTAAAGTCTGAAGGTATTGAATTAAATATCGATTCAAACAATATTGATGAATCGGTTTTAAAAAATTTAACCGATGAATCGGAAATTGATTTGATCAAAAAAATTGCTTCTTATCCAAGAATTATCGAACTTGCAGCTGCGAATTTTGAACCACATAAAATCGCTTTTTACTTACAAGAATTAGCTGCAGAATTTCACTCTTTGTGGAACAAAGGAAGTGAAAATCCTGAATTAAAATTTATCATTAAAGATAATTTAGAAGTTACCAAAGCGCGAATTTATTTAATAACTGCTCTTAAAATTATTATAGCTTCGGGCCTTGATATATTTAACATCAAGGCGCTAGAAGAAATGAGATAACTCAAGAAAAATGGAAGATTTCGGATATCAAAAAGAAGAAGAAAAAAGTCACATTTTAAGGCTAATTAAAAAAAGCTTCATGCTTTCTGCTACCTTGCTTTCAATATCTGCCTTCATCTATGTGACCATAACAGCTTATGATTATGTGAATCAAGATGAGTCGGAAATTGAGGTGATAGAATCTCCCGAAGAGCCAATAAAAGTTATAGAAGAAGAGCGCGCTGATATTAATATAAATGAGCTTAAAAATAATTCAATTTATGATGATCTTTTCGGAAATAGTAAAGAATCACTAGCCAAAAATATTCCTAAAATTCGCTTCGCACCAGAGCCAGCTTTTCCGCCACAAGCAAAGGCTGAAAGAATTTTTGGTCAGGGCGCAAGAGAACAATTTGTGGCTAAAGATGGACCCGCGAATTTAGTTGTAGATACTGATGATAGTGAAGTGAAAAAACCTGCTGAACAAAGACTGTTATCTCAAACAAATAACGGAAGGCAAGATCAGAGAATTGTGGTTTATAGCGATCAAAATAAAGAAACTGGCGCCAATAAAGATTTTTTAACCAAAGGAAAAGTTGAACCGCAGATGCAAAGAACTACTCAAAATATTCCTGAGAAAACTGCTGCTTCTAATAAAAAAAATAGCCGTCGTTATGTGCGCGTTCAAATCGCTGCCCTCACCTCTAAAAAGGCTGCGGATGATTATTGGAAGAAAATATCTAGAGCTAATTCTAAATTATTTTCTGAACTTAAGCCTTATACTGAAACTGTAGACTTGGGTAAAAGAGGAATTTTTTATCGCCTGCAAGTGGGAAATTTTTCTGATCAAGTTGGCGCGGAAGATTTTTGCACTCGTTATACTTCGCAGACTCAGAGGAATCTGGCGGATTGTATTGTGGTGGAGTAGTATAACTGTCATTCTAGAGAAATTCTGTCATCTCGAGCGAAGCAAGAGATCTCATTAGTTTATCTGCCAAAAGCCTCATGAGATCTCTCGCTTCGCTCGAGATGACAGAGTGTTTTGAGATGAGTGAATTTTAAATATTATGAAACTTTCTTACCTCATCCACCATCTGTACATAATCATCAGCGACTTCATATTTCCCTAAGATCCAATCATAAATCATCAAATCATCTTCATCGATAAATTTTTGATAAAGATTTAATTTTTCATCAGAGAAATTAGTAATTTTTTCTTCAGCAAATTTTCCCAGCAAAATATCAGTTTCCTTACAGCCGCGATGTTTTGAACGATATAACAATTGTTTGATTAAAATTTCTTTATTCATTTTAAAATTAATTCCTGAGCTTTTATTTGAGTTTGAATTTTTTTTACTAATTCTTGTGCATCCTTTGTTTCGTAAGGTTTGCTTGCGCTTCCCCAAACTGGATTTGGAAAAACTAGATCATGTTGAAATCTGGCAATCACATGAATGTGAAGCTGTCTTACTACATTTCCAAGATTGGCGATATTTAATTTATGGGGTTGAAAATTTGTTTGTAACAAATCTGCAACTATATTTATTTCTGACAAAACTTCGATTTGATCTTCAAAAGAAAGATCCGTCAATTCAGCCACTTTAGGCCTTCTAGGCACTAAAATAAACCATGGATAATTGGCGTTATTCATTAATAGTAACTCTGAAACTTTAAAGTCATGAACAAAAAAAGTATCTTCTTGCAGTTTTGGATCGAGAGTAAACATAAAAAATAAATTAAGATTTAATAAATAAGAATTTATGATTCGCAAATTCAATGTGGTAATTCACAACTCTTAACAAGTAAACCTAAACTAACTTACCTGAAATCTCGGTGCTCAAATTTCTCGCAATTCGTAACATTGTTTTAATTGACAAAACTGAAATTGAATTTTCATCCGGACTTTGTGTTTTAAGTGGCGAAACAGGTTCAGGGAAATCAATTTTGCTTGATGCCTTGGGCCTTGCAATTGGCTTTCGCTCTAACTTGCGCTTGATTGGCAATGATGAAGATAAAGCTTCGATTAACGCGCAATTTGATATTACAAATAACGAGCCTTGCAAAAATTTGCTGCGTGAAAATGACCTTTTAGATAATGAAAATCCGAATTTTTTAAATATTCGCCGCGTTATTTCTGAAAATTCTGCTAATAAAACTTTTGTAAATGACATTGCAATTGGTGTGAATTTACTAGGTCTGATTGGAGAAAATTTGGTGGAAATTCATGGTCAGCATGATCAAAGAGGACTTTTAAATTCAAGCTTCCACACCCAAATTCTAGATGAATTCGCACAAAATCAAAATCTCTTAAAAGACATAAAAAAAATATTCGATCAGCTTAAAGAAACCGACAAAAAAATTTCTGAAATAAAGGCAAAAAAAGAACAAGCCGAAAGAGAAAGAGATTATTTAGAATATATTGTAAAAGAGTTGGAAAGCGCCAATATCGCCGAAAATGAAGAAGATGAATTGGTGAAGAAAAAAGACCAATTGGGGGGACGCGAGAAAATTATAAATTTCTTTTCTGAATTAAAATCAAACCTCACACAAGCTAACTCGCAACTGGCTTTGTCGCAAAGAATTTTGATTAAGAGCCATCACATTATTGATAATTATTTGCCGGAAGAAAAAGAAGAATTTGAAAAATTGAGTGACAAAATTGATGAAGAAAATATCGCTCTGGAATCTTCAATTAACAGCTTACAAAGCATTGAGAGAAATTTACAAAACCCTGAAGAAACTTTAGATGAAATTGAAGAAAGACTTTTTTACATCAGAAGTTTGGCCAGAAAATTCAGCACCACAATTGACAAATTGCCGCAAATTATTTTGGACGCGCAAGAAAAATTAAAATTGCTGGCCAATGAAGTAGCTTTCACCCAAGAGCTTGAAGAACAGAAAAATGAATTAGCAAAAAGTTATAAAAAAATTGCTGATCAACTTCATGAAAGAAGGCAAAAAGCTGGATTAGCTTTGTCAGAAAAAGTTGAGAAAGAGCTGAAATTTTTGAAGATGGAAAATACTAAATTTTTGGTTGAGATTACTAAAATCAAAGATTCAGCAGATGTTTTTGAATATCGCGAGAATGGTTACGACAAAGTACAATTCTTGTCATCAATCAATAAAAATAACTTTGATGATATTTCTAAAATCGCTTCGGGCGGCGAATTATCTCGTTTCATGCTGGCCTTAAAAGTTGCTTTGATGGATATTAAATCGACACCAACCATGATATTTGATGAGATTGATGCGGGAATTGGCGGAAGCACGGCTGACGCGGTTGGGAGACGCTTAAAAATTCTTTCACAAAATTTACAAATTTTGGTGGTAACTCATCAACCACAAATTGCTGCCAAGGCTGATATTCATTTTAAAATCAGCAAAACTTCTGGCGCACAGAAAGTGAAAACTTCGATTGAAAAATTGGATGATAAAACTCGTGAGAATGAAATTGCACGAATGCTTTCTGGAGAAACAATTACTCCAGAAGCAATTGCTGCAGCTAGTCGCCTGATGAATGAAGAAATATAAAACTAATTAACCCCTCAAGAAAAATTGATCAACAAAATATCTATTGATCGATGCAACATCCAGTCTTCAAAAATTTTGTTTTTTAATAAATCATTAATCGGGGCTGGAATTAGTAAATACAATATTCTGGACAATAATTTTTTGCCTAGAATTAGGTTGAATATTTTGCCAACCGGTTAAGAATAGAAATCCCAAAGAAATTTAATATTTTTAGGAATTTGTTTGATCTAAAAAACGCTTTTTACATTTAAAAAAATCAATTAAGAACATGACAAAAAACATCACAATCGCTTATGGAGACGGCATCGGTCCAGAAATTATGGACAGCACAATCGAAATTCTAAAAGAAGCAAAAGCTGATATTTCATTCAACATCATTGAAGTTGGAAAAAAGATTTACGAAAAAGGATTCAATTCAGGCCTTATGCCATCTGCTTGGGAAGACCTTGCTAGCAGCCGCGTTTTGTTAAAAGCGCCAATCACCACGCCACAAGGTGGTGGTTATAAAAGCTTAAATGTAACCATGAGAAAAAAACTTGGTCTATTCGCTAACATCAGACCCATAGCCAGCTTCTCGCCTTTCATCGCCACAAAATTTCCAGGAATGGATGTAGTTATTGTGCGCGAAAATGAAGAAGATTTATATGCCGGAATTGAACATCGCCAAACTGATCAAACTTACCAATGTTTGAAAATTGTTACGCGTTTAGGCTGCGAAAAAATTATTCGTTATGCCTTTGAATATGCTGTAGCCAACAATCGCAAAAAAGTTACCTGCTTTTCAAAAGACAATATTATGAAAATGACTGATGGTCTTTTTCACAAAGTTTTCAATGAAATTGCTGCCGAATATCCAGATATTAAAAATGAACATTACATCATAGACATAGGAACTGCGCGCCTTGCGGCCAAGCCAGAAATTTTCGATGTTATTGTCACCATGAATCTTTATGGCGATATTATTTCAGATGTGGTTGCTGAAACCTCTGGCTCTGTTGGTCTTGCTGGTTCTGCAAATATCGGACAAGATTACGCCATGTTTGAAGCAATTCACGGATCAGCTCCAGACATCGCAGGAAAAGATATGGCGAATCCTACGGGATTAATTCAAGCAGCTGTAATGATGTTGATTCATATCGGCCAATATGAAGTTGCAAGCAAGATCAAAAATGCTCTTTACAAAACTATCGAAGATGGAATTCACACTCCTGATATTTACAATGAAGCAACCAGCAAACAAAAAGTTGGAACTGAAGGTTTTACTGCCGAAGTGATCGCCAGACTTGGTCAAATTCCCGTTACTTTGCCAGTTGCTTCTTTCAATTCAGAAAAAAATTCTGTGCAAAAAACTGAAAATTCAACTTCTTCAGTTGCCGCAAAAAATGCACCAAAACCTGAGAAAAAAACTTTAGTAGGTTTCGATCTTTTCATCGATTGGCAAAATGAATTTGAAGCTTTAGTTGCACTTTTAAATGAAATTGAAAGTGAAAAATTAGAAGTAAAAACCATCAGTGCCAAAGGCCTATTATTATGGCCGCACCTTGATAAACACATGATGCCAAATTTTACAAAGGGTCAAACTATTTTGCGTTTCATCGGCAAGAGTATTACTGGAAAATCAAGCAATGAAATTCTTGATGCAAATAAAACAATTTCTCACACTGACATTGTTGAAATGCTAAATAACTTTATCGCCAAAAATGTTGATTTCGTTAAATATGAAGGATTATATTTATTCGACGGCAAACCAGGTTACACTTCAGGCCAAGGCGAATAAGATGGCGAATAAAAATTCCAAATAGGAGCAATGATGAAGCAAGAAAATATCGATTACGGAAAGCTTTTTGAAATAGCCGAAAAAACTGTTTCAGATTCTGATTTTTATTGGCAATCGCTTTCTTTAATCGGTTGTTTCATCATCTCCTATTTTTTCTATTACCTGACTAAAAAAATTTTTTTACCCAAAGTAATTTCTGCTGCTTTAAAGAAAAATCTTTCACTAAGCAAATTCATCAATAGATATATTTTCTCCCTACTCTATCCACTATTTTCAGTGGTTTTTTTAGCAATCGGACTTTCGATTTACGCGCAGTTTTTTAAAGAAACTATTTTATTTTCCACCACTCTAAAACTCGTCACTCTGTTTCTATTTTTACGCTTTTTACGCGTCTCTTCTAATAACAGTTTTGTGGCCAATATCGCTGGCTCTTTTTTAATTCCGACCTTAATTTTAGACATTCTAGGCCTGCTTTATCCAACAATCGAATATCTAGATCAATATGCCTTAAAAATTGGCGCTGTAAGAATTTCGGTCTATTTAATCATCAAAGCTTTCATTGTGTTTTTGATGTTGTTTTGGGCTTCAGGTTTAATCATCAAAAAAAGTAAATCTTACATAGATAACAGCAAAACTATCAAATCTAGCACCAAAGGAATCATCAGCAAATTTGTCGATATCGTCGTTTACTCAACAGTCGGAATAATCATTCTAAAAACTTTCGGCGTTGACATGACAACTCTTGCCGTTTTGGGTGGTGCAATTGGCGTGGGGATTGGGTTTGGTTTGCAAAAAATCGCTTCCAATTTTATCAGCGGCATCATTTTGCTTTTTGAAAAATCAGTGGAAGTTGGAGATTGGGTTGAGATTGATAATGGCAATATCTTGGGCGTGGTTAAACATTTCGGCGGCCGCTATACTTTAATTGAATGTTTCGACGGCAAAGAAATTATGGTGCCAAATGAAGATTTTATTATCGGTAAAGTTACTAATTGGACCTACTCTAACAACGCCGCCCGCATCGAAATTAATATTGGAGTTTCTTATGATTCCGATTTAGAAAAAGTAAGAGAAGTGTTGATGGATAGCGCTGCACAGCATCCAAGATGTGTTAATTATCCAGTTATAGAATGTTTCTTAACCAAGTTCGATGAATATGATATTAAATTTACCCTCTATTTCTGGGTCAGCGATTTAACTCAAGGGCGCTCTTCTGCAAAAAGCGAAGTGATGTTTAACATCTGGCAAAAATTCAAAGAACATAAAATCAGAATTCCATTGCCGCAAAGAGAAGTTAATGTATTGGCCGCAAGATCTGAGGCGCAGCGCCAAGGTTTCTAAACCACTCAGAAAACTGGGATTCAGAAAGATTTTTATTAAAATGACAGCTTAGAAAGGCTTGTATTACACTGAAAAATGGTTTCTAAAGATTAAATACTCAAATCCTCAATAATGAAATTAGCATTCGATTATCAAATTTTTCTTGCTCAAAAAAATGGTGGAATTTCACGCTATTTCTGCAACTTGATTAAACATTTAAAAAACAATCCCGAGTTAGAAATTTCATTGCCAATTCATCATCACGACAATGAATATTTGCAAGATGTGAAAGAAATTATAGATTTCAAACCTTGCAAAAAATCTCGCTCATTTAATCCTTTCAAAAAATCTCCCGATCAAAATTTACTAGTCACAAAAAAATTTCTTGAGGCCCAAGATTTTGATCTTCTGCACGCCACTTATTATGATGATTATTTCTTAGAATCTCTGGGCAAGAAGCCTTTGGTTATAACTATTCATGACATGATTTACGAACTCTTCCCTGAGTTTTTTTCACTGAAAGATCGTACCACTTTAATCAAAAAAGAATTGGCTTTAAGGGCTGATAAAATCATCGTAATTTCTGAACAAACTAAGAAAGATTTATTGAAATTTGTCGATGTGAAAGAAGAGAAAATTGTGGTGATTTATCAATCTTGTTCTTTGGATGAAAATGTAATTAAAAATGCTCAATTTAAAAAATTAGAAGGCACAAAAAACTATCTGCTTTTTGTAGGAAATCGCACAATTTATAAAAATTTCTACTTCATGCTGGCCTCAATTGCCGAGACTTTGAAAAAAAACCCAGACCTTGATTTGGTGTGTTTTGGCGCTCCTTTGAATAAAAAGGAAAGAAGCTTTATCAGCAATCTTGGCTTAGAGAAAAAAGTTAAAATTGTTAGCGGCTGCGATAATGATTTAATCGGTCTTTACAAAAATGCGCTGGCCTTCATTTCGCCATCTTATTATGAAGGATTTGGTGTGACTATTTTAGAAGCTTTTGCTTGCGGTTGCCCAGTTCTTGCTGCCAATACTTCTGTAACTCCAGAAGCTGCAGGAAATGCCGCACTTTATTTTGATCCGAAAGATAATATTTCGATTAAAAATGCAGTTGAAGAAATAATCAGCAATAGCAATTTAAGAGCTGAATTAATTAAAAAAGGTTATGAAAGAAATAAACTTTTCGCTTGGCCCCAAATATCTCAGCAAATGCTTCAAGCCTATAAAACAATCTTATAATTTATGTCTGCACCAATCGCATTTTTCTGCTTTAATCGCGCCAACAAAACCAAATTAGTTTTAGAAGAATTAGCTAAAAATGATTTAGCGAAAGATTCTGATATTTATATATTTTGCGATGGACCTAGAAATATCAAGGATCTGCCCGCTTTAAAAGAAGTGCACTCATTAATAGATTCACTTCAAGGATTTAAGAATATTCAT
>CAMCME010000027.1 GCA_945875925.1 Rickettsia typhi
GCCGCCGATCTCAACTTGAGCAAGGGAAAGCTGCGCCTAAAAACCAAAAAACAACCAAAAATTATCAAAACTGCGAACCAAAACGCAGAAAAAATCAAAAAAATTCCAAAAAAATTCCAAAAAAATTCCAAAAAAATTCCAAAAAAATTGAGTAGGAAATTGCTAAAAGTTCTGAGTTAGATTTTTTTAGTTTAAATTTTTTTGGAAGTTAGATTTGCGACAGGCTCTTTATTGGTATGAGGTGATTTTCCTGAATTGTGATCGATTAATCTTTGTTTGAGATTGGCTGTGAAGCCTATGTAGATTTGGGAAGGATGAGATATGGATTTTAGGATGTAGGTGTAGTGCATTTTCTTAGGGTGATAAGAATTAGTATGAGTTTGTTGGACCGGCCCGCCGTCGCTTTGGATGAACATAAGCTCCTAGTTTTTGCCTCATGAGCTATGGCGGGCAGCCTTCGCTCTAACGATCTTGCGTCTGGCAGAAGTCCACCTTCGCTAAAGCTACGGCGGACAGGTTTTTCTAAATTCACTTCGTTCATTAAGAAAAACCTTGGCCTGCCAGCCGAAGCTCGTAAGAGCGAAGGCTGGTGGAGCTACGGGGAGTCGAACCCCGGACCTCTTGCATGCCATGCAAGCGCGCTACCAACTGCGCTATAGCCCCAATATTTTCCAACTTTTGTAGATGTATTTCTTAGTGTAACATCGAGAGATGTAACTTCGAGATGAGGCGCGCAAATAAATAGTTTTAATTATAAAACTGCAATTAGTTTTTATCATCGAACCTTTCATTTCTTTAATACACACTATCATCTCGAACGAAGTGAGAGATCTCATTAGTCTTAGCTGATAAAATCATGAGATCTCTTACTTCGTTCGAGATGACAGTGTGTAATCAGTGCTGCATATCATTATTATTTGTTTTCGGTGATGAAGGTCTGCTGGTGGTTGGTGATATAACTCGTGATGGAATATCATGCTCAATATCTTCAACAATATCTTTTTGCGGCAAATTCTCATAAGGAAAAGCAGCTGCATTTTCCATTACATCCAATTTATTAATCTCTTCTTGATTTACAGGTCTTACTTTATCGCCACCACACTTGGCTAAAATATTTTCTCCAATTAATTGAGAAACATTATAACCTATTGATCCGATTATGAAATCTAGCGCCGAGGCGAAATGATCATTGGAGATCGCCGATCCAGTCAGAATTTTTGATCCTGGATGATGATGTACTGGTATAAAAAACGAAAATGTTTTGGAAATTGTAGTAAAGAAATCTGCCGAATCTTTTTTACAGCCTTGTTCCAAAACTTTTTCCATTTCATGTTTTATTGATAAGGAAATTTCGCGCATTTCTTCGGCAGAAAAACTATCAACAACCTCTTTACCTAATATTGACGGTATTGGAGTTTGTTCTCGCGCATTGTAGCCATCTCTTGCTGCAGTTGGTAATATATTTAAAAATGTGTCTCGAACAAAATCTCCGGCTCTTTTTCCGATGGAGGAAGTTTTGTAAATTTTTTTCTCAAATTGCTCGATCATAAATTTAGCCATCGATAGAGATGCCGCATATAACAAATATTGTTGATCTTCTGAGATAGATGAAGCAGAGACGACGGCCTGTGACATCATATAAGATGCATAAAGTTTTGACTGAGAATCGAGGGAGTGTGGAACTTTAATTTGCAAAGCGCTTTCATCACCATTTTCAATTTTTGCAATTCCTTCTCGCAGTAGTTTTGGGGTTAGTAAACCAACAGCTCCTTTAATATTTTCGCTAATTTTATGAGATTTGGGCCCTATTCTGTTAATGTAGCCTTGGGCTAAAACTAAAGCCATTGAGGTAGCACTGCATATTGCTAAGCCAGTCATAATCGAAGCATTTTTGTCGGAAAATTCTGCTTCTACATCTTCAAGACTATTTGGAGAAGCATTATTTTCTGTATAATCGCGATAATATTGAAACATCACTCCGCCAATTGCGGATTGCAAAATGTTAAAAGTTATATTGATCATTTTCATATTAGCATCGATCTTCTTTCCTGCGTCTACGCCATTCAGATTATCAATTATTTCTTGTTTTTCTTGCTGGGTTAGAGGAGGTGGTTCAGGAAAAAATGTTTCATATAATTGGGGAAACATATTTCGTAATATGTCCCTGATATTCGTAATATCTCTCATGTGTGAAAAGCTAATTATGGAAGGTTGAAAACTTCGATTGAATCAATAGTTTGAGCTTAGAAAAGCAACATATAAAAATATTTTTCAATAAAATAATGATCAAAATAACTCTGCCGGACGGTGCTGTGCGTGAATTTTCTGAAGGTGTAACTGGTTTAGAAATTGCTAAATCGATTTCAATTTCTCTGGCTAAAATTTCTTTAGCAATTCGGGTTAATGGTGAATTGCGTGATCTTGCACGCGTTGTTGAGGGGGACGCAAATATTGAAATTATCACACCAAAAAGTGGCATGGATGCTTTAGAAATTATTCGTCATGACGCTGCTCACATAATGGCGGAAGCTGTTAAGGAATTGTTTCCTGACACTCAAGTTACAATTGGGCCTGCAATTGAGCATGGATTTTTCTATGACTTTGCGCGCAAAGAACCATTTGCTTTGGAAGATTTAGAAAAAATTGAAAATAGAATGCGTGAAATTTCGAAGCGCGACGAGCCTTTGGTGCGCGAGGTTTGGAAACGCGACGATGCAGTTAAGTTTTTTGAATCAATGGGTGAAAAATATAAGGCGGAAATCATTTCGGCAATTCCTCAAGATCAAGATATTTCAATGTATCGCCAAGGGCAATTTATCGATCTTTGTCGCGGGCCTCACGCTCCATCAACTTCCCATGTTAAACATTTTAAATTGATGAAATTGGCTGGTGCTTACTGGCGCGGCGATTCTAAAAATGAAATGTTACAACGCATTTACGGAACTGCTTGGGAAAGTAAGGAATCTTTGGAAGCTCATTTGCACATGCTTGAAGAAGCTGCCAAAAGAGATCACAGAAAAATTGGTCGTGAAATGGATTTATTTCACACTCAAGAAGAAGCTGCGGGTTCAGTGTTTTGGCATCCTAAAGGCTGGGTAATTTATCGCGAAATTGAAAATTACATTCGCGCCAAATTAGAAAAAGCTAATTATGTGGAAGTTAAAACTCCGCAAATGGTGGATAAAATTTTGTGGGAAAAATCGGGTCACTGGGAAAAATTCCGCGAAAATATGTTTGTGTCAGAAAGTGAAGAAAGAACTCTGGCGATCAAGCCTATGAACTGTCCGTGCCATGTACAAATTTTTAATCAAGAGTTAAAATCTTATCGTCAATTGCCTTTAAGAATGGCGGAATTTGGAAGTTGCCACAGAAACGAACCATCTGGTTCTCTGCATGGAATTATGCGAGTTCGTGCTTTTACACAAGATGACGCGCATATTTTTTGTGAAGAAAGTCAGATTAATGCTGAAACAGTTTCTTTTTGTAACTTACTAAAAGAAGTTTACCAAGATTTTGGTTTTGAAAATGTGAAAGTGAAATTCTCAACTCGCCCTGAAAAGCGTGCTGGCAGTGACGAAACTTGGGATAAATCGGAATCAGCTTTGTCTGAAGCTGTGAAAGTTGCTGGCCTTGAATATGAACTTCAACCCGGCGAAGGCGCATTTTACGGCCCTAAATTAGAATTCACTTTGGTGGACGCAATTGGTCGCGAGTGGCAATGCGGAACTTTGCAAGTTGATTTTATTTTGCCTGAAAGACTTGATGCGCATTATGTAGCGTCAGATGGCACAAGAAAAAGACCTGTGATGTTGCACCGCGCCATTCTTGGAAGTTTCGAAAGATTTATCGGCATGTTGATTGAAAATTATGCAGGTAAATTTCCGCTTTGGTTGGCACCAACCCAAATGGTGGTTGCCACAATTACTAATGATTCGGATGAATATGCGAGTAAAGTTATTGAGACTTTGAAGGCACAAGGATTCAGGGTTGAAGGCGACTTAGATTCACAAAAAATCAATTATAAAATTCGCGAACATTCACTGAAAAAAGTTCCATATATTTTGGCTGTTGGAAAAAAAGAGTCAGAAGTTGGTGCAGTTTCAGTGAGAAAATTTGGTGAAGAACATCAGAAAGTTATGACTTTGGAAGAGTTTGTGAAGCTTGCAAAGAAAAGGATTGCGGAGAAGTTGTAGAAAAAACCAAACCGCCGGCCTGCGGGGGCCGGCTGGTATTATAAATTGATAAAAATTACTCAATCAAACTCACTTAAATTAAGCATATGGAAAAAAAGAGCGATTATTTGACTCGCAATATGCTTCTTATTTTTCATGTCTATCTAGCAATTTTTGCAATTACTGTCACCACTTTGCTGGTTTTTAAATTTTATACTTATCAAGTCTCAGCCACACCTGAAGTTAGGCCATATGTGCTTGAGAGCATTAAAGACAATGCTTTGACTAGTTCTGTTGCAAGAGAAGGGCAAGAAAGAATGGCTTATGTGGCATCAATTTTTTGCGCATCTTTAACAGTTTTTTTGTCTATTTTTTTATCTTTGTTTCTTTCTAAAAAAATTTCTATCTCTAAGAAAACCAAAGAAAGTCTTTATCAAATTCTCATCATAATTTCCACTTTTCTAACCTTCATCACGGCTGAATTTTCTATTTATATGGCCAGTGGAATTTTGATCTCTTCTGATCAAAAAATAGAATTATATTCTTCCAGTTTTACCATAATTTTGACATTAGCGATCTTTCTTGGAGCCACTATTTACGGCTGTTTTGCAAGTAAATTGCTTGAGAGAAAAATGGCGGTGATTTTTGCCATATTTTCAATAATCATATCAATTTTCATCAGCAGTTACGCGATATTTGATGAATATCAAATCTATAGTTCTTCGGTAAATTTTGATGCTGTAGTTTTTCCAATCATTCAAACATATTTAGGAAAAATTCTGCTCATCGATTTCAAAACTCTCTACGGATTATATCCCAATTTTCTGCAAATTTTTCTCCATATTTTTCCTGCAAATATTTTAACCTTAAGCTTGGTTCTAGGATCGCTATTATTGATCTCATATCTCTCAATTGCTTTTTGTTTATTTCACAGTGTTAAAAATAAATTAGTGGCTTTGCTTGGATTTATTGCCGTGATTTATATGCAAAATTTCGCCAATGATTTATGGCCAAATCCAATTCATTTGACCTTTCAATATGAGCCGATTCGTTTGCTATTCCCGTCTTTGTTGTTGGGTTTTTTATGCATCTTTTTTAAGAAACCAAGCGAAGTAAAATATTATTCAGGTTTAGCATTTTTCTCTTACTCAACCTTCTGGAACTTAGACACAGGGATGCCCACATTTCTAACTTTGTTGATTATGCTGGGATATTATAAAGCTTTTATGGAAAAAAAAGATGGCACTTTTATAAAAAAAAATGTGCTGCATTTGGCTTCATCAATAGGAATTTTGGCCTTTCTGTGGCTCTCTTTTTTCCTTTTCTTAAAAATAAAATATGGACAATTTCCTGAAATTTCTTGGCTAACTTATGGCCAAAATGCTGCTTTTAAAATTGGTTATGTGATGTTTCCAATCAAGCCAATAGGCATTTGGTACATTCCTGTATTAGTTTATCTTATCGGTTATGTGATTTCGATTTATAATTTTTTTACCAAGCAATTTTCTTTGCAAAATAATTTAATTTTGGCTTTGACGCTTCTGGGAAATGGCTTGTTCATTTATTATATCGGCAGAAGTCATGAATATAATGTGTTACATTGTGGCTATCCTTCGATGATGTTGCTTACGATTTTTGCTGATAAATTTTGTGGAAGTTTTGCTAAAAAAGATTTTAAGTTTTTTTTGCCAAAGCCAAGAATGGAGAGTCTTCTATTTGGATTTCCACTTCTGATAATTTCTTTTTTATCTGCAGCATTTTTATTTAATTTATTCAGCTTTGAGCCGCTAAAAAAAATTTTTATTTCGGAAAAATTTGCTAAGAAACCTGATGCCAATGAAGCGCACTGGGTAAGTGAAGCCGCATTTATCAAAGATCATATTGGAGGATCTTTTGATGAACCCCGCGATGACATTTTGATGTTGTCGATAGATTGGTATGAATATTATTTCGCCTTAGAGCTGAAAGCTAAGTTCCCACTTAATTTTATAAATCTTCATCACATATTTTATGTCCAAGAAATGAATGATTTATATCAATTGATTATTTCACAGAAAACCAAATGGGTGGTTTTTATCGAGCCAAAATTCTTAAAAATTAATTCTAGCCTTTCGCTTGAAGAGATAGCTTATTTAAAAAAATTATTACTTAACAATTACAAAATTTCTTCGGGTTTAAAAGTTAATGAATATGAAAATCTGACCATTTATGAAAAGCTTTAGTTTGGGAGAAGCAGATACTGAACTTGTTTCAGGATCTCACATTCTGGATGATTATATAAAAACTAAAAATGAAATTACTAAAAAACATCTCTATCTACCTAACGCCTTCTGTATTGGCCTTGGGAATGATTTGCCTGATTTTCCAAATTTGGAATCTAGATTTAAATTTGCCGATTTTTACTTATGAAAACGATGTTTTAGTTTCGATATTTAGCGCTAAAAACATAATCGATAGTGGTTGGTTTTTTTCTAACGACATGGTTGGTCTGCCTTACAAATTTGTGCTGCACGACTTTCCGGTGCACGCCGACAGTTTGAATTTTGTTCTCTTAAAATTTCTCACTTATTTTTCTGACAATCCTTTTCTAGTCGTAAATTATTTCTTCTTTATCACTTTCTCTCTAATTCCGCTTTTCGCTTTTACTGCCCTGCGCGCTTTAAATATAAGCGTCTACACTTCTTTAATAATATCGCTAATTTACACATTCCTACCTTATCATTTTGTTCGTGGAACTCATCATTTATTTTTAGCAAACTACGCCATAGTGCCGCTGATATTGCTTCTAGCGCTTTGGATGTTGCATGGAAAAATCGAAACTTTTGTTTTAAATCAAAAAGGACGCATCACTTTTTCTTTTACTAAAAAATTCTTCATCGCTCTTTTAATCACTATTTGTGCAGCTTCCAGCGGAATTTATTATGCATTTTTCGCCATCATAATTTTTGCTTTTGTGTGGATTCTAAACGGACTTCGAAGCGGAAATTTTTTGGAAAAACAAAATTTCGTCGCTCCAATATTTATCAGCATCATAGTTACAATTTTATTTTACCTAAACTTGCCAAGCATGATTTACTGGACGCAAGAAGGTTTTAATAGTTTTGTAACTTCTAGAGCACCGCAAGAAAGCGCAACTTTTGCGCTTAAAATCATCAATCTATTTTTGCCAATATCTAATCACTATCTTGATTATTTTACTAATCTGCGTGGCTCATTTGATGAATTTGCTTATGAAGAGGAAAGTGGCGCTGAAAGCCTTGGAATTATGGGGTGCACAGGATTTTTATTTTTGATAATGTGGTTAATTTCTAAAGATCAAAAAAATAAAAACTCTTTCTTTCAGAAAACTATTTCACAATTTTCTTTAAATGAAAAAGAGCAAAATTTGATTTCAGATTTAGCAATTTTGAATATTTTTTTAGTGTTATTTTTTACGGCAAGTGGCCTTGTAATGTTTATCGCTTTACCTTTTCCTTTTATCAGAAGTTACGCTAGAATATCGATATTCATTGGCTTTATCGCCTTATTACTTTTGGCGATAATTATCGACAAGGTTTTTCAGAAAGAACTTTTTACTTCCAAAAAACCAGCAGCAATTTTTGCCTCAGTAATTTTAATTTTTAGCGTTTTCTCTTTGGTAATTTTTGATCAAGTTGGAAAAATTGCAATCTCGCCAAATCTTGAAAATACTCGCTCAATTCAAAGCGATGCTTTGAAAAGAAAATTTTTCAGTGATCAGAAATTCATTTCTGAAATTGAAAAAACTTTGCCCGTAGCTTCCGCTGTTTTTATCTTGCCTTGTGAAGGTTTTCCTGAATATCGCGGCAGTCAAGATTACCAACTTGTGATTCCTTATTTACATTCCAAGAATGTGCGTTGGTCTTATCCAGCAATAACTGGAAGAGATAGTTTTTTATGGCAGGAAAAAATTTCTAACATGAAATTTTCTGATTTTTTAACTGAAGTAAAAAAAGAAAATTTCAGCGGAATTTTAATTGATAGATCTCACTATGCTGCAGATAAAAGCTGGAAAGAGTTGAGAAAGATGGAGTCTCAATTAAAAATGAAATCAAAAAACCCAGCAATAATTTCTCCAAATAATAATTTAGTATTTTTTCAAATTTAAAGTTCTCTCGCATGAAAAAACTTATTTCAATAGTCTCTCCAGCCTTTAACGAAGAAGGATGCGTTGATGAATTGGCTAGACAGCTTAAAATTTTATTTGATAAGGAAAGCGCTAAATATGAGTTTGAAGTGATCATGGTGGAAAATGGTTCGAGTGATTCGACTTACGAAAAATTAATGGCCATTAGAAAAGTTGATCCGAGATTTAAAATAGTAAGATTGGCAAGAAATTTCAGATCTGATGGAGCTATTAGCACAGGTATCAGATATGCTAAAGGAGAGGCTTTGGTGATTCTTTATTCTGATCTTGAAGATCCGCTAGATGTTATTCACGAATTTCTACGCAAATGGGAAGAGGGTTATAAAAATGTTTATGGAATTGTTAGAAAAAGACAAAGTAGTTATTTAAGAAAAATGAATTCTTTGGCTTTCTATTGGTTGGCTAGCAAACTTACGGGAAATATAATTCCAAAATATGCATCTGACTATCGTTTGGTTGATAAACAACTTTACCAAACTGTTAATCAAATGCCGGAAAAAAGTCGCTTCATGCGAGGACTTTTTGCATGGCCTGGATTCAAATCAATCGGCGTGCCATTTGATCGCGAGCCAAGATTTGCTGGAAAATCGAAAGCTTATAGCCTGCAGGTTTTTAAACTTGCAGCTATTAGCATCATGGCTTTCTCTTATGTTCCACTTCGTGTAATTACAGTTGTAGGAGCATTTCTATCTGCAACTTCATTCATCGCCATTCTTGTATTAGTTTTTAAATTCACAGTTTATGGCGTGCCATTTCCGGGTTTTGGCACAATTGTTTGTTTGATGCTTTTGTTATTTGGATTTCTCTTCATTATTCTTGGTGTGATCAGTGAATATATCGCTATGATATTTGAAGAAGTGAAGGGCAGGCCAACCGCTGTGGTTTTGGATGAGATTGGGTTTGAGAGGTAATTTTATTTATATTTAAAAACCTTTAATCTCAAGCAAAGCTAGATCTAGTGCTAAGTCTCGAGATAAAAATTGTGTTTATAAAGAATTTATTTTTTAACAATTCCAACTTCTTCCTCAAGTGCCAAAGCCACATTTAACATGCTTTGTTCGTCAAAATGATTAGCAATTAATTGTAATCCCAAAGGAAGTCCGTCTTTGTCAAAACCAGCAGGAACAGACATTGCAGGCATTCCAGCAAGGCTTGCCGGAATTGTAAAAGCGTCATTTAAATACATTTTCACTGGATCAGCGCTGGCAATATTTTTAGTTTGATCAATTGGGAAAGCTGCGTTTGGAGCAACTGGTGCCAAAATCACATCCACCTTTTTGAAAGCATCTTGGAAGTCTTGTAAAATAAGTCTTCTAACCATTTGAGCTTTTTTGTAATAAGCGTCAAAATATCCGGCAGAAAGCACATAAGTTCCAGTCAAAATTCTTCTTTTAACTTCATCACCAAAACCCAGAGCGCGAGTTTTTTCATACATTTGGTCTAAAGTTAAATGTTCTTCTGGCGTTCTAAATCCATAACGCACCCCGTCATATCTAGCCAAATTTGAAGAACATTCGGCAGAAGCTAAAACATAATAAATTGCAGGAGCGTAAGAAGTGTGAGGCAAAGAAACTTCAACTATTTCAGCACCGCGATTTTGTAAAATTGCTTTTCCTTTATTCCATAGCTGCGCGATTTCTTCTGGCATTCCTTCCACAAAATATTCTTTCGGAATTCCAATTTTTTTGCCTTTAATATTTGAATTTAAAAGTTGTTCGAAATTTGGAACTGCTTTGTTGATGGAAGTTGAATCTTGAGCATCGAAGCCAGAAATAACGCGTTGTAAAAGTGCTGCGTCATAAACATCTTTAGCAAAAATTCCCGCTTGATCAAGTGAGCTTGCAAAGCCAATCATACCAAATCTTGAGCATCTGCCATAAGTTGGTTTAATTCCGACAGTGTTAGTGAAAGATGCTGGTTGTCTGATTGATCCACCAGTGTCTGAACCAGTTGCGCCCAAACAAAGATTGGCAGCAACTGCAGCAGCTGAACCACCAGAACTTCCACCTGGAACTAAATCTTCATCAGAACCATTTTTCTTGTAAGGATTAATTACAGGCCCAAAAAAACTGGTAATGTTAGAAGAGCCCATAGCGAACTCATCCATATTGGTTTTTCCAAGTGAGATTGAACCAGCATCAATTAATTTTTGGCTAACTGTCGATTCATATTGTGGCACAAAATTTGCCAACATTTTTGAAGCAGAAGTGGTGCGCACATTTTTGGTGCAAAATAAATCTTTAATCGCCAAAGGAATTCCCTCTAGATCTCTGGCTTGTGAGGCAGCAATTTTTTCATCTGATGTTTTTGCTAAAGCAATTGCTGAATCAAAGGTTTCGGTGATGAAAGCATTTAAGTGACGATTTTTTTCGATATTTTGAATGCAAGCTGCAGTAACTTCTGAAGCTGAAAATTTCTTAGTTTTAAATCCATCGATAGTTTGACGGATTGTTAATTTTGTAAGTTCCATAAATTTAATTTGAGGCTTGATCGATTAATTTTATTAATTCTTTTTTCCTTAAAAGTTCGCTAGTTAAAAGCCCGCCTTTGGCGTTAGGTCCGTAAATAGCGTTAAAAGGAATGGCAAATCTTTGATGTTTTTTAAGAAATTGCATAACTTCTTCATTGGGCTTGGTGATGTCAGCGCGCATGACCAAGATATTCTTAGAGTTTAATTTTTCTATCACTTCTTTGTTATTCAAAACCGCTGCTTTGTTTAACTTGCATGTAATGCACCAATCAGCTGTCACATCAACCAACACAGTTTCGCCTTTTTCTACCAAGCCATATAAGGCCATTTCATCAAATTCGATGATATTGCTAGCCTCTATTTCTTGAGTAGTTTCAGTCTTTTTTTGCAAAGTAGTTGGCACAGAAAATGTCAAAGAAATTACAGTTACGAAGCTAAAAAATTGCAAAAATTTGGATTTAATTTCGAAACATAATAACAGTAACATCGCACAAGCTCCAGCTGCTAAAGCCTGTAAGAAGCCAACATTATCAGATAAAATATAGATTAACCAAATTACGGTAAGTCCTAAAAATAGGGCCATGATATTTTTAACTTTAACCATCCAATTGCCAGGTTTCGGTAGCAGATAAACCAATTTAGGAGCAATTAACAGAATGATATAAGGCAAAGAAAATCCAATTCCGATGGCAGAAAATATCAGAAAAATAATTAAAATTTCTTGAGTTAAAGCGAAAGAAATTGCCGAACCAAGAAATGGTGCAGAGCAAGGTGTGGCAAGAGCTACTGATAAAACTCCAGACAGAAAATTAGGAATAAAAATATTCTTTTTATTACTTCCTGTTTCAGAGATTTTTCTATTTAAAATATTAGTCAAAAATTGATCAAAACTAATCTCAAAAGCTCCAATCAAATTGCCGATCAAAAGCACTAAAATTACGATCAAAGAAATTAGGAAATAAGGATTTTGAAATTGAAATCCCCAACCAAAAGAATTTCCTGTGGCTTGAATGGTGATGGCAAAAATTGCAAAAACCAAAAAGCAAGAAATTATGCCGCAAGCAGTGGCAAAAAATGCAAAGCGAATTCTAGAAACAGTAGCGTTCGAATGTTTTATCACCGACATTAATTTGATGGATAAAATCGGTAAAACGCAGGGCATTACATTCAAAATTGCGCCACCAATAATTGCTAGTAAAAGCGCGTAAAACAAGGCTGAGCCACTGGTTTTGAAGGTGAATTGCGGGCTTTTTACTACTTTTTCTTCATCTGCTTCTTCAGCCTTTTCTTCAGACTTCACAGCAGTTTTAGAGATAACTTGGCTTGGATAAAATTTTTGAATTAAGGCTAAAACTTCTTCATCAGCTTCTTCATTAACATTCAAAGAGAAACTTTCGCTGGCAGGCACGCAAACATCTTTACAAAGCCCGTAATTAAGCTTGGCGATAAGTTCAATTGGTTGATCATTCTTCTTTAAATCAATCTCAATAGGTAAAATTACTTCATCGTGATAAGTGCTATATTTATAAACTTCTTTGCCGATTGTTTCTTGTTCTTCTTTAGCTTGCGGCCAAATTATAGCATGTTTTGCATAGTTTTTAGAACCAGAAAAATCAATGCTTGGCGGCATTCCAATTCCTTCAGATCCTTTGCCATATATTTTCCAGCCTTGTCCTACTTTAAAATGCAGGCCAACAATTAATTTTTTCTGTCCTTTATCATCTTCATAAAAGCTGGCAATTAATCTGCTTTTTGCACCTTTGCTTTCATTTTCTTTCCAAGCAGTGCTTGTGGCTTGAGCGCTGTTTGCGCATAGAAAAAATATTGCAAAAAATAGAGAAAGAGTTTTTTTGAAATTCATTTTGTGAAGAATTTGAATAGTTAGGAATAAAGTGTGATTTAACTTATAAAATCTAGGTGTCCAATTTTCTTTGGTAATTTTCTTTACCAAATTTGTGATTTGGTTCTTGAAATAATCATTATCAAAAGTAATTATTCCTCGGTTTTTGGCTTACTTTCTTGTCTCCAAATCTTCTCTTGCAGATTTTTAATTCCAAATATTTTTTAAAATGACTGTTCAAATCAATCCGCTTGAAATTTTGCATGTTGATTCCAAAAAAGTTTCTTGCGCTGGTGAAAAAGTTGATGGTATTGGTGGAGACGGTCATCCACAGGTTTATCTTGATATGGGGAAAAATGATTTTGTAGTTTGTCCTTATTGTAGTAAATATTTCACTTATAAAGAGTCCGAGCATTCTTCTCGCGCTAAAAATCATTAATACTAGTAAATAAAATGACAAATGTAGCAATAGTTGGCCTGCAATGGGGAGACGAGGGCAAAGGAAAAATAGTTGATTTTTTATCAGATAAATTTGACGCCGTAGTGCGTTTTCAAGGTGGTCACAATGCTGGTCACACCATTAAAGTTGGTGATAAAACTTACAAACTTAGTTTGCTTCCTTCAGGCATCATCAGAGATAAATTCTCAGTAATTGGCAGCGGTGTAGTTGTTGATCCAATCGCGCTTTTTAACGAAATTAAAAAATTGGAAGATCAAGGTTTAAAAATCAGTCCAGAAAGATTGGCAATTGCCGACAATGCTTGTTTGATTTTATCAATTCATCAAGAACTTGACCAACTTTTAGAAGCAGAAAAAGGTGACAATAAAATTGGCACCACGGGTCGTGGAATTGGCCCTGCATATGAAGATAGAGTTGGTAGAAGGGCGGTGAGAATTTGCGATTTGCTTGATGAAAAAGTGCTTCGTGAAAGATTAACCAATCTACTTTTCTATCACAATTTACTACGAAAAAGTTTAGGCGCAGAGTTAGTTACAGTTGAAAAAATTATCGCTGAATTAGCACCAATTCGTGATCGCCTTTTATCTTACGCGAGACCTTCATTTGAAATTTATAAAAAACTTTCCACTTGCGGAAATGTTATGTTTGAAGGCGCGCAAGGTGTGCTTCTGGATGTTACTTATGGAACTTTCCCTTTCGTTACTTCTTCAAATACAATGGCCGGCCAAGTGGCTCTTGGTTCTTGCATGGGAGTTTCTGACCTTCACAAGACTATCGGGATTTTAAAAGCTTATACAACTCGCGTTGGATCTGGTCCATTTCCTACAGAATTAAATGATGAAACTGGTCAATTTTTGCGAGTTGAAGGAAATGAAGTTGGAACTGTAACTGGTCGCGACAGAAGATGTGGTTGGTTTGACGCAGTTTTGGTGAGGCAAGCAATTAAAATTTCTTCAGTAAAAGAAATCGCTTTAACCAAATTAGATGTTTTAGACAAATTAGAAAAAATCAAAATTTGCGTAAGTTATAAAATTAATGGCGAGACTTATGATTACTTGCCGCAAGCTAATCATTTATGGTCTAACATTGAACCAGTTTATGAAGAAATGGAAGGCTGGCAAGAAGTTACAGTTGGCACAAAATCGGTTGATGATTTGCCTGAAAAAGCTCGTAAATATATCGCTAGAATTGAAGATTTATGTGGCGTGAAATCTGCCATCATTTCTACTGGCCCAAAAAGAGAAGAAACAATTATCTTGAAAGATCTAACATAATTATGACGCAGAATCAGAAAGAATTAGTGGTAATGCAAATTCTTCCGTCTTTACAAAGCGGCGGAGTTGAAAGAGGTACTATTGACATTGCTAAAGCTTTAAAAAAAGAACATATAGAATCTTTGGTAGTTTCATCTGGCGGCCAATTAACTCATCAGTTAAGTGAAGCAGAAATTAAACATATCACACTTCCAGTTCACAGCAAAAATCCTTTCGTCATTTATTCTAACATTAAAAAAATTGTTAAGCTGATTGAAGAATTTAAAGTTACCGTAGTGCATGTAAGATCAAGAGCGCCAATGTGGAGTGCTTATTATGCTTGTAAAAAAACCAATACTAAATTGGTTTCAACTGTTCACGGAACTTACTCAGTAAAATTCTGGAAATGGGAAAAATTTGCGCCGAAAGTTTTTTACAATGCCATAATGCTTAGAGCCGACGCCATCATTGTGGTTTCTAATTTCATCAAAGAATATTTGATGCAGAATTATCACAAAAAGAATCAGGTTTTTGATGAAGAAACTTTAGGCAAAATTACAGTTATTCAGCGTGGTGTTGATTTAAATTATTTTAATTCGGACAGAGTTTCAAAAAGTCGTGTGATTAATTTAATTCAAAAATGGAATTTGCCAGAAGATCGCAAAATCATTATGTTGCCAGCACGATTCACTGAATGGAAAGGTCATGAATTTTTGATCGAAGCTTTGACAAAAGTTAAAAGCGATTTCTGCTGTATCTTAGTTGGTTCTGATCACGGTCACAAAAATTTCCGCAAAAAAATTGAAAATATAGTCACTAAATCAAATTTAGACGGCAAAGTAAAAATGGTTGGTGTTTGCCAAGATATGCCAGCAGCTTACGCCGTTTCTCATTTGGTAATTTGTTCAAGCGTGCGACCAGAAGCTTTTGGTAGAATTGCGATTGAAGCCCAAGCCGCGAATAAAATTATCATCGCTACAAATATCGGTGGCTCTCTTGAAACTATCTTAGATGAAAAAACCGGATTTTTAGTGGAAGTTGGCGATAGCGATAAATTATCTGAATTGATCGATAAGGTTTTAGGTTTTAATGAAGAAGAGTTGAAAAAGATTGGAAATGATGCCAGAGATCATGTTGAAGAGAATTTTTCTAGTCAAAAAATGTGTGAAAAAACCATTAAAGTTTATCGCAGCGTGCGTGATTAATTGCAAAAAGTGATATTTTATTTGTCCTTTATCCCTTCGGGATACGGAAACGCGACACGAGTGGCACCCTCTTTACTGGGATCCCCGTCCCGTATTTCAATGGGACATACGGGTTTTATTTTGTGAGGAATTATGAGCAAAAAAGACATTCCATTCCTTTCGTTGAATTAGAAGTTGCTCAAATTCGACTTGCAGATGTAGTTTTAAAAACTTTCCAGCCAAGCCATAGATGGTCTTGAAATTATATCGCGCATTATCACAAAAAATATAATATCGATATCAGAGTTTCGGCTTTGTCATTAGAAGATTTCTTAAGCTCTGAAAATGATCAGATTTTACGGGAATTGGCAGAAGATCCAAATAAGAAAATTGGGATTATATTATTTAGCTTATCTCACACACTTCCTATTGCTGTTTCCAAAGATCTTGCTGGAAGAGAAGTTGTGATAATTTTTGATTCTGTACCTTCTGAAAGAATGTCATCAGAAGTGCCGCATCATTTTAGAGATATTAAATTTTCTAAATAAAGGCGTTAGACAACATGATCATATTTCTTGCGTAACTGACTCAATATCAATTTTGAAAGATGCTTTGAGAATTGATGATTTACTGAGTTTGGTTGAAGCTCGATCTGTCGAGAATAAGCCAAGTGCAATGATGAGTTCTATATCTTTATGCTAAAAGCGCAAGACATGCTGAAATTATAAGTGAGACTAAAAAAGATATTGTTGATGAAGGAAAATCAGATGCTATTGCAGTAAGTGTAAGCGATCCAGCGCCAAAACTTTTGGAAGAAATGTTATTAAGAGATCGTAATTTTGTGGCTAAGCCATTACCTCACATTTTTGCTTCACAAAAGCCTTTTACTGCAAAATGCTAATTGGTTGTTTTAAATTTTTCTAAAAATTTCAATAATATCTTCTTCTAAAATCTGAGTTTCTTTTTTCTCAAATCCTGACAAAGCCTCTTTAATAGAGCTAAGTCCCAATTCTCCAATTGCGGCAATGCCATCATTTCCAATAATTTTTTTATTGCGAATCCACACCAATTCATCAACCAAATTTTCTTGCAGAAATTGTGTAGCAAGATTTTGTCCGCCTTCAATTAAAACAGAATTAATGCCTTGCGCGCTTAGTTTTTTACAAGCTTCTAGCAAATCTATTTTATTATTTTCCACATTATTATTTTTTGGCAGAAAGATAATTTCTACTCCCAAATCTTTTAATTTTTTGGTATCAAAATCTTGCTCATAAGTTAAAATAATTGTGGGAATTTCTAGAGCTGTTTGAAAGATTTTTAGCTGTTCATCAAAATTTAAATCACCAGCAATAATTACTCTTTTTGGTGAATAATCTTCAAGTCCAGATATACGACAATCAAGGCTTGGATTATCTTTTTTTACAGTATTTGCGCCAACCATTATCGCGTCGTTTTTGGCGCGCAGGCTTTGAGAAAAATATCGCGCTGCTTCAGAAGTAATCCATTTGCTGTCGAAATTTTTGGTGGCGATTTTTCCATCTAAACTGCTGGCGATTTTTAAAGTTATATAAGGAATTCCGCTTTTTTTAGATTTGAAAAATCCTTTATTAATTTCTTGCGCCTCTTTTTCCATAACGCCGACGACTACTTCAATTCCGGCGCTTAAAAGTTTTTCTATACCTTTACCATTAACTCTTTCGTCAATATCAGAAGTTGCGATGACAACTTTTTTGATTTTATTTTTAATAATTTCATCAACGCATGGTGCAGTTTGGCCAAAGTGAGAGCAGGGTTCTAATGTTACATAAAGTGTAGAATTTTCTAAAATCTTTCTGCCATTTTCATCCAAAGAAATTTTATCAATGGCAATTTTTTCAGCATGAGGACGGCCATTTTTGGCAGTGATTCCTGTAGATATAATTTTATCATTTTTAACAATAACACAGGCAACTACAGGATTTGGCGCAGTTATTCCTAGATTTTTTTTGGCTAAATTAAGCGCGTAAGAGATGAATTTTTTATCGTAATTTTGTGACATTAAGATGTGCAATTTTAGAAAAAATTTGATTAATGATCAGAGATTTCTATTTTATTTTAGTCCTTAAATTTTAAGCCTTAAGTAAGCTGTTACATTTTAAAATAAAATGCAGATAATTTATCTTTTATACAATAGATCATTGTAATTGTGTCTTTTTATTTTAGATTGATTTGGCTCTTTGAAAATGGCTTTATTTCAGGCTAGATTGTCTATCAAAATCACGATGTGTAAAAGAAAATTTCAAGAATGTTTTTATTACCTTATTTGCATAGTGCTAGTTTGTTTTGCAATTTCTTGTAACGGAACAGAGAAATTTGAAGCTCCAAGAAGATATAATAATTATAATGCGGCACCAGCCTATAATACATACGGTCAGCCATATTCTAGATATTATAATAACCCTTACGCAGCGCCATCACCACAATATCCTTATTACGATTCTGATCAATATTATGTTCCGCCTAAGGGATATTCGCCATACGATCAGGACAACAAGGCTGCCGCTAGATCAACATATGATGTTAAATAATTTAAAAGATTAAACTCTTGAACAAGACTAGAGTTCGATATCAGTAAAAATCTAAATATAATGTTTGCTAAAAAGTTAAAATTTTCAGAATTAAGTAAAACTTTTCTTGGTGCTGGATTTTTGGTTTCGATCAGACTTCTGATGATCTCTATGCTTCTTGCATCCTGCTCATCTAGAGACCCTTATCTTTATGATAGACCGGGATTTGACGCCGATTCTAGACCAGTAGTATTGCCAAATGCTACAGCTCCAAATAGATTACCGCCAGATTACTACAACCAACAACAAAATTATTATTCTTCACCTCCAACTCCTTATTACCAACAACCTCAATATCAGCAACCAGCGTATAGAGGTGGTGCTTCAGCTTATCCGCAGCAACAAAAATATGGTTCTAGTTATTATTCTAACCCTTATGCTATGCCATCTCCTCAATATGATGGTGACCAATATTATGTGCCTCCAACTTATTATAATAATACCGATCCTTACCAAGATAATAGGATTACTAGACCAGGTGATAGAAATATGGCTTATTAGTTAACACATCGTTAATCAATCCCCTTGAAGATATACAGAAAGATCTATATCTCTTTTAATGTATTTACAAAACAACTGTCTCTTTAAAAATATTTAGATCTCAAAAATTCAGTGTGATATTCGCCAAATATTTCTGCGAATATTGCTATGACTAGCTTTAAGCTCTATTTCTATATGATCGATAGGTAAAAAATCCAAATTTTAATGCTTGATATAGATTTGCAATTTACAAAATTATCCAAAGTTTCTGTTGGTGTGAGTTTTTCGACTTTTATAAAAAGTTTAATATTTATCACGCTTCTTACTTCTTGTTCATCTAAGGAATCATATCTTTATGATCCAAGGGATGCTAATTCTAGACCAGCGGGATTTGTTAATCCTAATCCTACTATGCGCTATAATCCTTATTATGCTAAGCCTCCAGCATATCAAGCACGGCCTTATTATGCGCCAAAACAAGGTTATGGTTCGCGTTATTATTCCGATCCTTATGCTATGCCGTCGCCTCAATATGACGGAGATCAATATTATGTGCCGCCATCTTACTACAGCAACTATGATCCATATCAGGGAAATGTTACTAAAGCGAGCAACGGTGATAGAAACTTCTATTAATTAATTTTAAATTTATGCCAAAAGTAATTATATATAGCAAAGATCCTTGTCCTTACTGCGTTAGAGCTAAAATGCTTTTGCAAAGAAAAGACCAAGAATTTACAGAAATTAAAATTACTGATGATGAAACTAGAGAAGAAATGATGAAAAAATCTGGTGGCCGCATGACGGTTCCACAAATTTTTATCGATGATTTTCATGTTGGTGGTTGTGACGATCTTTACGCTTTGGACGCTGCGGGTAAACTTGATCAAATGTTAAAATAATTTTAACTTTGACCCTTGTTTAAAGTTAAAGCGTTACTAAGTTACTAAATAATTTCATGGTTCTGATTCTAGAACCAGAATATTTCCTCTTTTAAATATCAATTAAATTTAAAGTTAAACCATGGCTAATAAAATTAGACCTTTGCATGACCGCGTTCTTATTGAACGAATCGAAGCTGAAAGCAAAACAGCTGGTGGAATTATAATTCCAGACACTGCCAAAGAAAAACCGGCAGAAGGTAAAGTAGTTGCTGTTGGTAACGGCGCTAGAGATGAATCAGGCAAATTAGTTGCTTTGGAAGTGAAAGTTGGAGACAAAGTTCTCTTCGCAAAATGGGGCGGAACTGAAGTTAAGATTGATGGTAAAGAACTTATTATCCTTAAAGAATCAGATATTTTAGCGGTTATTGAATAGCCAAAACAAATTTTATCGTACTAAATTCTAGGCACCCGACATTGCGTAAGCGCAAGCGAAAGCATGTCTTCCCCTTTCCCTTTGAGGGAAAGGGGGTGGGGGTTTGGGTGAATAAACTAACTAAACAAACGGAGTAAAATCATGTCAGCAAAAGAAATCCTATTTGGATCAGAAGCCCGCGCAAAAATTTGTGAAGGTGTGGATATCATCGCTAATGCAGTAAAAGTAACTTTAGGACCAAAAGGTCGTAATGTAGTTATTGAAAAATCTTTCGGCGCACCTCGTATCACTAAAGATGGTGTGACTGTTGCTAAAGAAATCGAACTTTCAGATAAGTTTCAAAATATGGGTGCGCAAATGATTAAAGAAGTTGCGTCTAAAACTAATGATGTGGCTGGCGACGGAACAACCACCTCAACAGTTCTTGCTCAAGCAATTGTTAGAGAAGGTTCAAAATCAGTTGCTGCAGGAATCAACCCAATGGATCTGAAAAGAGGCTTGGATTTAGCTGTAGAACTTGTTTTGAAAGAACTTACCAAAATGAGTAAAAAAGTTAGCAACCAAGAAGAAATTGCACAAGTTGCGACAATCTCTGCTAATGGCGACACAGAAGTTGGAAATAAAATTGCTGAAGCTGTGAAAAAAGTTGGACCAGATAGCCCGATCACAGTTGAAGAAGCTAAAGGTTTAGAATTTGAAGTTAATGTTGTGGAAGGAATGAATTTCGACCGCGGTTACCTTTCTCCTTATTTTGTAACTAATGCTGAAAAAATGACTGTTGAGCTTGAAAATGCTTACATTCTTTTATTCGAGAAAAAATTGGCTAACTTACAACAAATGATTCCACTTCTTGAAGCTGTAGTGCAATCAGGTCGTCCACTTTTAATCATCGCTGAAGATGTTGAAGGCGAAGCTCTTGCAACTTTGGTTGTAAATAAACTTCGTGGTGGCTTGAAAGTTGCTGCTGTTAAAGCCCCAGGTTTTGGCGACAGAAGAAAAGCTACAATGGAAGATTTGGCTGCTTTAACTGGCGGACAATTAATTTCTGAAGATTTAGGCATGAAGCTTGAAACTGTAACTTTGAAAGAACTTGGACAAGCTAAAAAAATCATCATCACTAAAGAAGATACCACTATCGTTGACGGTGCTGGTGCAACTGATGATGTGAAAGCTCGTTGCTCTCAAATCAAAGCTCAAATCGAAGAAACTACTTCTGATTATGATCGCGAAAAACTTCAAGAAAGATTAGCTAAACTTTCTGGCGGGGTTGCTGTTATTAAAGTTGGCGGAACTACTGAAGTGGCAGTTAAAGAGAAAAAAGATCGCGTTGACGATGCTTTGGCTGCTACTCGCGCTGCTATGCAAGAAGGAATTGTTGCTGGTGGTGGATCTGCTCTACTTTTCGCTGGACGCGTTCTAGAAGGCGTTAAAGGTGCGAATGAAGACCAAACTGCTGGTATCAACATCGTGAAAAAAGTTCTACAATCTCCAATCCGTCAAATCGCTGAAAATGCTGGTTTTGATGGCGCGGTTGTTGCTAACGAAGTTCTTTCTAAAAAAGATGTTAGTTATGGCTTCAACGCTCAAACTAATGAATATGTTGATATGTTCAAAGCTGGTATTGTTGATCCAACTAAAATCGTAAGATCAGCACTTGAAGGTGCTGCATCTGTAGCAGGTTTATTGATCACAACTGAAGCTGCTATTGTTGATAAAAAGGAAGATAACGCTGGCGGAGCTGGTGGAAATCCAATGGGTGGCATGGGTGGAATGGGTTTCTAACGACCGACCGAAGGTTGGGAAGAATAGCCTAAACGGCTATTCTTAGTTAGAAACGGGCATGAGCGACAGCGAATCCCTGGACTATCTGGACGCAAGCTCGTAACAAAAAATCCAATAAAAACCTCGTTTGAAGAAATTCAGACGAGGTTTTTTTGTAACCGATGTTCTTCGTGTAATCGAAACCAACCCCAAAACCCCAAGTTGAGCGGAGTCGAAACCAGCGGATGGTTCCTGCCGTGAAGCAAAGAAGGAGCATCGGCTG
>CAMCME010000028.1 GCA_945875925.1 Rickettsia typhi
ACGGCGCAGCCGTAAAAATGACCTAAACGGTCATTTTTAGCTTTAAACGGTCTAAGGAGCAAAGCGACGCCAGACCAGGCGTGAGTCGTCTTCGAGTGTAAGCGAGAAAAGCGACGAAGCGTGCTTAAGGTTAGGGCAATTTCTAAAGCGACGGCGCAGCCGTAAAAATGACCTAAACGGTCATTTTTAGCTTTAAACGGTCTAAGGAGCAAAGCGACGCCAGACCAGGCGTGAGTCGTCTTCGAGTGTAAGCGAGAAAAGCGACGAAGCGTGCTTAAGTTTAGGGCAATTTCTAAAGCGACGGCGCAGCCGTAAAAATGACCTAAACGGTCATTTTTAGCTTTAAACGGTCTAAGAACCTATCCTAGATATTTTCTATCCCCATATTTCGTCCTATTTTGGCTTATTTTTTGGTAAAATTTTTAAAAATATATCCAGATATTTATCAAAATTTTACCAAAAAAACTCTCTACGAACAAAGAGGCATCGACCTTACAAAAAATCAAGAACTCTACAGCAGAGTTGTTGAAGATATTGTTGAGCATTTTAAGCCTATACCAAAACATAAATTTATACTCCCAGCCAACTTCGTCTTTTTGGTAAAAATTTACTCGAAAAATAACTCTGTATCACTTGATACAGCGCTATTCTTTGTCGCAATTTTTCCTCAAAAATCCTTTGTTGGCTGGGAGTATAAATTTATGTTTTGGTATATGCAGAAAGGAATAAAAGATGATGTGAACAATAGGCTGTTTTGGAATATTTATCAGAAAGAGAAGCTAGAAACAATTTTAGGAGCAAGTCGAGATCGTCAAAATCTTCGTTGAAACTAATGATTTTATTGATTTTTAACTAAGAAATTTTGAATTTTATCCACGTGGATAAAATTCAAAATTATTAAAAAATGACCAAAGAAATCACCAATAAATCTTACGCAAAACTTCTTTCAGAAGTGAAAAATCACATCACTAAAACCCAAAATAATATTGCTGAAATTGTTGCTAGGCAAAAAGTGGAAATGGCTTGGTTAATTGGAAGATCAATTTATCAGCATTTATTGCAAAATAATCAGTCTGGTTACGGAAGAGGTTTGTTTGAGAATCTTGAAAAGGATATTGGCATTGCACAAGCGGCGCTTTACAAAATGCACAATTTTTACAAAGCCTATCCAAAAATTCCGCAAGATGACAGCAAGTTAAATTGGAGCCATTACCGAGCGCTTGCAAGTATTAAAGGCAATGAAGAAAGAAAACATTTAGAGGATTTGGTAAGAGAAAATTCTTGGAATGTACTTAAACTTGAAAGCGAAGTTAAAAAATCAAGAATCTCCATTATTAAAGAAAGTAAAATTTCTAAAATAAAAGAAGCTAAGCCAGCAAAGCTTAAGGTAAAAAGAGGTAAATTATTTTCTTACAAATTAACCAAATTTACGGGCAGTAACAAAATCTACATTGATTGTGGTTTTAATATTTTTAAGGAAGTTGAAGAGGTTCTTTCAACAAGCCTTGCAAAAGAATTAAAAAATAAAGATCAAATTGTTACCGTAAAAAAAGATGGTGAAAATTATTCATTCCAAAAATTAGAAGCTAACCCAAGAGAATTGCATACTTACAAGGCTTATCTGGAAGAGGTAATTGACGGTGACACAATTCATGTGATTCTTGACTTGGGTTTCAAAATTTTTCACAGAGAAATTCTGCGTCTAGCGCAAATTGATGCGCCAGAGTTAAAAACTGTGGCTGGTAAAAAAAGTTCTGATGCTTTAAAAAGAATTTTAAAAAACACTCCTTTTCTAATTATCAGAACAAACAAGATTGATATTTACGGCAGATATGTTGCGGATGTTTTTTTGGGAGATTCTGAGAAAGAAGTGCAGAAAATTGCTGATGAGGGTATTTATTTGAATCAGTTTTTGCTGGATAAAAAATTAGCTTTGCCTTTTTCTTAATTCTTGCTCTTCCAACCTGAATCTACATTTAGCTCAACATTCATCAAACATTGGATATTTCATGTCTTCAGGAATGTGAATTATTTAAAAATATTTCTCCAACATGATTTTCCAAAAAATTCGTCATTCACTTTATTTACAAGTTTTAGTCGCTGTTTTTTTAGCGATTATTTTTGGTTGTTTTTTTCCAGAGCCAGCGCAAAGCATGAAACCACTTGGCGATGCATTTATTGCGCTGATTAAAATGTGCGTTCCGCCAATTATTTTTTGTACAATAGTTTTAGGAATTGTTGGCGGTTCTGACTTAAAGAAAATAGGTAAAGTTGGTTTGAAAACTTTAATTTATTTTGAAGTTTTAACGACGATTGCTTTGGTAATTGGTTTGGTCGTGGCTTTTTTCTTAAAGCCAGGAAGTGGTATGAATATTGATGTTTCAACTATAGACGCGGCTTCAGTTGCATCTTATGTAAAACCTCACACCAGCTTCATAGAATTTCTTTTGCACATAATTCCAACTACAGTTTTTCAAGCTTTTGTCAGTGGCGAAATTTTGCCGATTTTACTGGTGGCAGTTCTTTTTGGTTTTGCGCTTTCAGCTTTAGAAAATCGTTCAAAACATGTAATTGCCGGCATCGAAGAAATTTCAGAAATTCTCTTCAAGATTATTTCTTACATCATGAAACTAGCGCCACTTGGTGCATTTGGCGCAATGAGTTACACAATCGGAAAATATGGAATTGATGCTCTAGCGCCGCTTTTAAAATTGATGATTTCTTTCTACGCCACTTGCTTGCTATTCGTGATTGTAATTTTAGGCGCAGTTTTAAAAATTTGCGGATCTAGCATTTTTAAGCTTTTAGCCCATATTAAAGACGATATTTTTTTGGTTCTTGGTACTTCCTCTTCCGAATCAGCTTTGCCAACATTGATGAAAAAAATGGAGAAATTTGGTTGCCCAAAATCAATCGTTGGTTTGGTAATTCCTTCAGGCTATTCATTTAATCTTGACGGCACTTGCATTTATTTCACCATGGCTATTATTTTTATGGCGCAGGCTTTCAACATTGACCTTTCGATGTCGCAAATTTTAAGCGTAATTTTAATTTTGCTTTTCACTTCCAAGGGTGCGGCTGGCGTCACTGGAAGTGGTTTTGTTACTTTGGCGGCTACTCTTTCAGTTATTCATACTATTCCTCTTACTGGTCTAGCGCTGATTTTAGGAATTGATCGTTTCATGTCAGAAGCCAGAGCAATTACAAATTTGATTGGCAATGCAGCTGCATGTGTGGCGGTTAGCAAATGGGAAAAAGAATTCAAAATTTCAAAAAATTAAATGGTTTTCAGCTCCAACATTTTTCTATTTTTATTTTTACCACTGACTCTGCTTTTATATTTTGCAGCACCAGAAAAACTGTTTGGTAAAAAATACAAAAACTATCTTTTGCTTGTCGCCAGCTTGATTTTTTATGCTTGGGGCGAGGCTCAATATTTGCTGTTATTGTTTATTTCAATTGCTGTCAATTATTTTTTTGGTATTGCGATTGAGAAAAATTTACAGAAAAAATCGAAAGATTTTGTTACCGCTTTTGCCATTTCGTTCAACCTTCTGCTGCTTGGCTATTTCAAATATGCCAATTTCTTAGTTGAGAATTTCAACCTTATTTCACCTTACAAAATCACATTTGAGAAAGTTCATTTACCAATCGGAATCTCCTTCTTCACCTTCCACGCCATTTCTTATTTAATCGATATTTACCGCAAAAAATGCAAAGCTCAGAAAAATATTTTTGATCTAGCGCTTTACATCGCATTCTTCCCGCAGCTAATTGCAGGGCCAATTGTGCGTTACAATTTTATCGAAAAATATCTAAACAACCGTCGCCATAATTTGTTTTTCGTGGCTTATGGCGTGAGAAGATTCGTCATTGGCATGGGCAAAAAAGTCATCATCGCCAATCCTCTTGGTGAAGTTGCAGATGCGATTTTTGCTTCTCCTGTAAATGATCTTAGCACCCCAATTTCATGGATCGGAATTATCTGCTACACTTTCCAAATCTATTTTGACTTCTCGGGATATTCTGACATGGCTGTTGGACTAGCGCGAATTTTTGGCTTAAAATTTCCAGAAAATTTCAACTATCCTTACGCCTCAAAATCAATTAAAGAATTTTGGCGCAGATGGCACGCATCTCTTTCTGCTTGGTTTCGCGACTATGTTTACATTCCTTTAGGCGGAAATCGTGTTTCAATTTCTCGCCAATATTTCAACTTAGTTACGGTGTTTTTCTTGTGTGGTTTGTGGCATGGCGCTAGTTGGAATTTTATCATTTGGGGCTTGTTCCACGGCTTATTTTTAGTGCTAGAACGCTTGGCACTTTCTTCTGGAAGAATAGTAAAATATGTCAAAAAAATTCCTGCTGTAATTCAACATTCTTACGCAATTTTAGTAGTGATGATTGGCTGGGTATTTTTCAGAAGCCCTGATTTGACTCACGCTTTGAGCTATTTACAAAATATGTTTGTCTTTTCTGAAGGCGCTGCAGTTTCAAATGAAGTAGTCAGATTAATCAGATCGCATTTTGCGTTAACTGCTTTCGCTTTGGCCTTAATTGGTTTTTCACCTTTAGTTAAAAACACAGCTTTAAAATTAACTCGCAGAAGTAAAAGTTTCGTAACAGTTTTTGATTTATTCTTAATCTTAATTTTAGTTTTTGCTGTGATCAGAATTTCAGCATCAACTCACAATCCATTTATTTATTTCCAATTTTAGAGAAGTGCAAAAAATTAAATCTCAAAATCTATTTTTAATCATCATCTTCGCTTTGGTAATTACAATACCAACGCTTGATAGCATTTTTAATTTTTCGCCTGTCAAAGATCTTTTTGAAAAAAGAAGGCCAGTAGAAAAGCCATTACCTCCAGAATCTTTGGCTGATTTAAAAACTTATCCAAGAAAATTTGAGGCTTTTTTTAATGACAATTACGGCTTCAGAAAAACATTAATTTATTGGTACAATCGCATCACCGATAAAATTTTTGATGAATCACCAATCGCACGCGTCTCTATTGGCAAAGATGATTGGCTGTATTTTGACAACAATGATTCTCTTTTAGACTCTGAAGGAAAAGCGCCACTTAGTGAAGAATTAATTGAGAAGGGGATCAAGTCTTTTTACAGAAATTGGCAAAGTGCTAAAAACCAAGGTGTGGAATATTTATTGGTGATTGCAGCGGATAAAAGTACAATTTATCCAGAGTTTTTGCCTGATTACATAAAGCCCGCAAATAATCATCGCATTGATAAATTTTTAACTGCTTTGAAAAAAAGATATCCAGATTTTCCAGTTTTAGATTTGCGACCAATTTTGCTTAAGGCTAAAGAGAAAGAAATTGTTTATCAAAAGACAGACACCCACTGGAATCGCCGTGGATCGCAAGCTGCTTATGTGGAAATGATGAAAGAATTAGGCAAAAGAAATATTCAAAATGCTAATTTTAAACCAAGATTACGCAAAGAATTTGCAGATAAGGCTGATCAATATATTAGCGGTGACATTGCTGATATGATGGGAAATGGTGCGACTAATTTGAATTATGATGTGACGCCAAAATTTAAACTTACTGCTCATCCAGTTGATACAAGTGAAGAAGAAAAAAAGTTTTTCCACAGACCCACTAGTTATGTGAACAGTAATAAAAATTTACCAAGACTTTTCACTTATCAAGATTCTTACTTTGGCGATTTATTTGAATTTGTTTCTCAACATTTCTCAAATAGCTTTTACATAAATGAATATCCATGTGATATAAATCTTGAGATAATAAAAAAATATCATTCAAATGTGGTTATCCAAGAGTTCTGGGAAGGTCGTATTGAATTTATTCTTCAGGGCTGCAAAGCGTAATTAAAATATCCAAAAAAATGTCTAACCAAGTTCTAGGAAATTTAAAAACCTTACTTCAAGTTCCTGATCTAGCTTCTAAAAGATGGATCTATGAACAATATGATTCGCAAGTTATGAATGACACTATTCAAACTGGTGGCGATGCTTCAATTGTGAGAGTTCACGGCACGCAGAAAGCTCTAGCAATTTCTACAGATTGCACTCCGCGTTATGTAGAAGCCGATCCTTTTGAAGGCTCTAAACAAGCAGTTGCCGAAACTTATCGCAATATTTCAGCAGTGGGTGGAAAACCTTTGGCAATTACCAATTGTTTAAATTTCGGAAATCCCCAAAAGCCAGAAATTATGGGCCAAATTGTGCGCGCCATTAAAGGAATTAACGAAGCTTCTAAAGTTTTAGATTATCCAGTGGTTTCAGGAAATGTTTCTCTTTACAACGAAACTGATGGCAAAGCAATTCAACCAACTCCAGCAATTGGCGGCGTTGGATTATTAAAAAATTTTAACAAAAGATGCGACATCAATTTTAAAGGGGCAGGGGACATAGTTTTTGTGATCGGCAAAACTTTAGGTCACATTAATTCTTCTCTTTATGAACGCGAAATTTTGAGGTTGCAAGCTGGCAAAAATCCACCTCCTGTTGATCTTCTTGAAGAAAGAAAAAATGGTGAATTTGTTAGAGAATTAATTGAAGCTGGCGAAATTAATGCTTGCCACGATCTTTCAGATGGCGGTTTGTTAGTTGCTTTATTTGAAATGTCAGGAAATGAATTTGGCTGCAATATTGATATTTCATCTTTGAAAGCTGCTGTAGATATTGATGAAAATCATTTGCTATTTGGTGAAGACCAAGCTCGTTACGCAGTGGCGCTTGATTCATCTTTAGTTGCAGAATTTAAGAAAAAAGCTGAGAAAAAATCTGTATCAATTTTCCAAGTTGCTGAAGTTGCAAAAGCAAAAATTACACTTGGTGGTGCTTCAGTAGAAGTGAAGGAATTACGCGCTTTGAATGAAGCTGTGATGCCGAAGAAGTTTTCTTAAAAGAAGTTGCGTCATCCTTGATTCCGAAGGAATCGAGGATCTCATGAGTTTTAGCTTTGAGTTCAAGACTCATGAGATCCTCGGCTTTTCAAGCCAAGGATGACGAGTTTTTTGTCAAAAAATAAGATTTAAAATCAGTCAAAAATTAAAAATGAAATCCAAGAATTTTCGTTACGCAGCAATCGCTCTAAAGATTTTAGAGAAACTTCTTGGTCCCAAATTTTCAGTCACCGGAATTGAAAATTTACCTAAGTCACCGATCCTTTTCGTTGGCAATCACTTCACTCGTTCTGAAACATTTTTCGTTCCTTACCTAATTTACAAATATACTGGCCGCCAAGTTAGATGCTTGGCCGATTCTAGTCTTTATCATGGCGCTCTTGGAAAATTCTTAAATTCTGTGGGCACAATTTCTACCAAACATCACAATCGCGATAATGTGATTTTGAAAGATTTGGTGACGGGTGAATATGATTGGATGATCTATCCTGAAGGCAGTATGATCAAAAGTAAGGAGATTAAAAAAGATCATGGTTTTGTTAATTACACACCAAGTCGTGTGGGTTTAGTTAGAACTGGATCTGCGGTTTTAGCTTTAAAATCTGAACTTTACAGAAGCGACATAGTTGAGGCTTTTGACAAAGAAAAAGTGGAAGTTTTGCAAGAATTTAAAAAGACTTTAGGCCTAGAATATCAAGAATCTTTCCGCGATAACAACACTTACATCGTTCCTCTAAACATCACTTATTATCCAATTCGCCCTGGAAATAATAGCATCAAAAAATTGGTTGATAGGTTAGTAAAAAGAATTCCAAAACAAGTTGCCGAAGAATTGGAAATCGAAGGAAATATTTTACTGGGCGCTGAAATTAATATTAATTTTGGCAAGGCGGAAAATCTTGGTGAATATGTTAAAGCCGCTAAAAGCTTGATTTACCAAATTCCAATCATCAAAAATGAAACTAAAGTTAATTTTGTTTTAAAATATTTTAAACATCGCCTGACCAATGATTTTATGGGCAGAATTTATTCTGACATTCAGGTAAATTTAGATCATCTTTTTAGCGCCGCAATTTATCACATCCCAGAAGAAGAAATAGCAATCGATCACTTAAAAAGAGTGGTTTATTTGTCGGCGGTGATGATTGCCAAAAACGGAAAATCCCGTTTAAATCATAGTATTCTTGAAGAAAATCTCTTCAAAATTTTCCTCGATGAACCTCATGAAGAATTTGACGGGCTTTTAGAATTAGCAAAAAATCAAGGAATGATCACGCAGGAAAATAGCTCTAGAATTTCTATAAATAAATCTCAGTTTAAAAAAGAATATGATTTTCATGAAATCAGACTCGAGAACACTTTGCATGTAATCGCTAATGAATTTTTCTTGATGGAAGTGGCAAATAATATTGTTAAAAGAAATGCCGAAACTTTTGATGGGGATTTGAGAAAAAGAGTTTTTGAAGTTATTTTCGATAAAGATTTAGAAATTTACGAAAATGATTATGCAAAATATTATGATGAAAAATTTTCCAAAGATAAATCAATTGGCACGCCATTTTTCCTAAACTCACACCATAAAACTTTGGCCAGAATTCAGAAAATAGGAATTTTACTTTGTCATGGTTATAAATCTTCTCCCAAAGAAGTAGAAAGTCTTGGCCAATTCTTAAATGGCTTCGGATTTAAAGTTTATGCTGTAAGGCTTAAAGGACATGGTACGGCTCCAATAAATATGAAAGATGCAACTTGGCAAGATTGGTATAATTCGGTGCAAAGAGGTTATGCAGCGCTAAGAAATTCTTGTTCAAAAATTGTGATTGTTGGCTTTTCAACAGGCGGTCTTTTGGGGCTTTTATCTTGTGCCGAAAAATCACAACATGTTCACGCGGTTATCACAATAAATGCCGCTTTAAAATTGCTTGATATTAAAACAAAAATGGTGCCGGGAATAAATATGTGGAATGAAATGTTGCAAAAACTGCACATTGAAAAAGGCAAATTTGAGTTTGTTGATGATGTGCCAGAAAATCCTGCAATTAATTACGGCAGAAATTATTTGAAAGGCGTTGAACAGTTGGGGCACTTGATGGAAGAGTGTGGAAATAATCTTGGTAAAATTACTACTCCGGCCTTAATAATTCAGGCAAAAAAAGATCCAGTGGTGAATCCTGCAAGCGGCAAAATGATTTATGAAAAAATAAATTCAAAAAATAAAATTCTCTGTGAATTAGATTTATCAAATCATGTAATTGTGAATGGAGAGAATAAAGAAGAAGTCTTCGAAGCAATCAGAAAATTTTTAAATAAGATAAATTTATTGTAAAATTTACTTGTAAAATTTAACCTCGCTTAATCCGAGAAAGACTGCAAAAAAATCTAATCAATTTAAGCTCACAATTAGCTTGTGTAATTGAATTTTTATAATCTTAACAAGTTAAAACTTTTTAATGAAAAGTAATAAACCAAATCCAGATCTTGAACAAGATGAAGATGAAAGCGTTGAGGTAGAGGCCAAGGGACCCAATATTGCGGCTGGTAAAAAAAGCAAAATGGCTTTAATTGCCGGTTCTTCAGTTTTTATTACAGCAGTAATTTATTTTATGTTTTTTAAGGTCGAATCTCCTGAAACAGAAAAATTACAAGAAGTAGTTACACCTCCAACTTCAATAGTTGCAAGAAGTGTTGATGGGAAATCTCCATTTGAACTTGATGCTCCAAAAGAAGCTTCACCAGAAAATTCTGAACTATTAGCAAAACCAGCAGCTCCTGAGGTGCCATCTCTGCCATCTCTGCCATCAGGAATGGAAGTTGACGATCAGCAACCTCTAATTCCGATGAATGTACAGCAGGAAAATCAAATAACTAATCCACAACAAGTTCAGCAAGTTCATCAATTTCAAAATCAAGTTGGAAACCAGCAAGCTAATCAACAAGTAGAAGCTAAAAAACCAAAAGAGGCCGATCCGCGTTACTCTCCAATCGTAGTATTTTCTGGTGGCAGTTTCAGCACTATCGATGCTAATGGCAACGCTGTCAGCAATAGTACTTCTCTTGGAGTTGGTTATGAAAATAATATTGTGAATCTTAATCAAGATCCGATTGATAAATTAGAAAGATCTAAAGTTGATGTTAAAACCACTTATGTTGGTGATAGAGTTCACGCTATCACTCAAGGTAAACTTCTTACTGCGGTTCTTGAAACTTCAATTAATACTGAAATCCCAGGTTCCGTGAGAGCAATTGTTAGTAGAGATGTTTACGGAGAATCTGGTAATGAAGTTTTAATTCCTAAAGGTTCAAGATTATATGGAGCTTATTCTAGCCAAATTTCTCGTGGACAAGGTCGAGTTAATATCGGTTGGAGTCGTTTAATTAGACCAGACGGAGTTGATATGGCTATTACATTTAATGCTTCTGACCAATTTGGTAGATCTGGTATTGAAGGTGATGTGAATAATAAATATGGCTCAGTTATCGCGAATTCACTTCTGACAAGTGTTTTGGCAGTTGGTGGTGTAATTGCAGCGCAAAAAGCTATTGGTAACAGCGCTAATACCACATCTACAACCACAGCTGGTGTTACAACTACTACAGGAAACGCTTCAGCTCAAGCTGTTGCGGATGTTAGTAAAACAATCGTCGATACAGTTGGAACTATCATTGGTAACACTCTAGATCTACAGCCAATTATCAGAGTGCCACAAGGAACAAAAATCACAGTTATTGTTAATGCTGATATGAATCTACCTTCGATTTCAAAGCGCTAAATGAAAGATAAAAAATTAAATTTACATCTAATCTCCGATTCTACCGGAGAGACTCTAAGTTCAGTGTCGCGAGCTGTGCTATCACAATTTGAGGGCGTAGAATCTAATGATTTTATTTGGCCGCTAATTCGTAATAAAGCTCAGTTAGAAAAAGTGATGGAATCAATCACTAAAGATCCCGGAATTGTGCTTTACACTATTTTGCAAGATGACTTAACCGAGCTTTTAAAAACTCATTGTTATCAATTGCAAATTCCCTGCATACCAGTTTTATCTCGCATCATCACCGAATTTTCTAATTATTTAGGCGTTAATATCAGCCATGCAATTGGCAGACAACATTTGCTTGATGAAGAATATTTTTCCCGCGTTGAAGCAATTAATTACACGCTAAACCATGATGATGGACAGGCTGCTTGGGATTTATATGATTCTGATATTGTGATTATTGGAGTTTCTAGAACTTCAAAATCTCCAACTTCTGTTTATCTTTCTTGTCGTGGCTACAAAACTGCCAATGTGCCTTTTGTTACAATAGATACAATTCCTGAATCGCTTTATGATTTGAAAAAACCGTTAATTGTGGGCCTTACTATTAATCCAGAAAAACTAATTCAAATTAGACAAAATCGTTTGGCTTATTTAGGTCAAGAGATCAATACAGATTATATTGATATTGAATCGGTGAAAGGTGAAATTGCCGAATCAAGAAAGTTATTTTCAAAGTTGAATTGCGCTGTGATTGATGTTACAAAAAGATCTGTTGAAGAAACTGCTGCTAAAATTATTCAACTTTTACAACAAAAAAGAAATTCCTAACCAATAGCAAAGCTTTTTAATTAAAGCTGGGGCCTTAGATATTTAACTTTAAAAAAATTAAAAGATGGTCAAGAGAACTATTCTAATTGTCGATGACGAACCAACTCAGTGTAAAATTTTAGGAAAATTTACCAGCAATATGGGCCATAACTATTTAGTGATGAATAGCGGTATGGAAGTAGTTGATTTTTTTATGAATAAAAAAGTAATCAATGGCATTTCTTGCTATGATATTGATGTGATGCTACTAGATGTATCAATGCCAGACATTGATGGTCTGACAGTTTTAAAACAAATAAATTCAATTAAGGGCGATTTACAAGTTATTGTTTTAACCGCCAATAAAGATATTTCTCGCGCGGTTACAGCAATTAATTTGGGTGCAATTGATTATATTGTTAAAGGTGAAAAAGACATTTTTACTCGCGTTACCGCCTCAATCAATAATGCGATTGAAAAGAAAAATCTTAAATATCAAGTTTCTCACTTAGCTAGAAAAAGCAAAGATCAAGTAGCTTTTTCAGACATCATCGGCCAAAGCGATGCGCTTCTTCAGGCCATTAAATTAGCCAAAAAAGCTCTTAATTCTTCCATTCCAATTTTAATTGAAGGTAATTCTGGTTCTGGAAAAGAACTTTTGGCCCGCGCAATTCATGGTTCAAGCCTTAGATCTGGTAAGCCATTCATCATGATTGAATGTGATTTACTTAGAAGTTCTGATGCTGAAGAAGAATTATTTGGATCTGATAAACCATCTTCAGATGGCATGACCAAAACTCTTGGTAAAATTCGCGAAGCCAATAATGGAAGTGTTTTCTTCAAGAAAATTGATACTCTTAGACTAGATCTGCAAATTAAAATTTTGCGCTTTTTACAAGAGGGAGAACTAGAGCCAGTAGGTTCTAAAAATCCAGTGCGCGTTAATATTCAAGTAATTTCTTCCACAAGTCGTGATTTAGCAAAATTATCTGAAGGCAAAAAATTCCGTGAAGATTTGCGTTACAGAATTTCTTCTTTCCCAATTCACATGCCGTCATTAAGCGAAAGAGGCGCAGAAGATATCCAAACTTTAGCTGAAAATTTCTGTCGCAATTTCAGTATTAATGAAAATAAAAAAATCAGAGGCATTAACCAAGAAGCCTTGTATTTGATGTGCAATTACGAATGGGAAGATAATGTAAGACAATTGAAAAATGCTATTTTCAGGGCTGTTGTGCTATGTGATGATGAATATTTAAAGTCAGAACATTTCCCACAATTACTAAATAAAGAAAATAACACCCTTACCAAATCCAAAGCTGTCATTAAAGAAAATTCCAGCATCAATAGTGAATTGATCGATATTTTTGATGATGATGGAGTTTGTAAAACTCTTGATACAATTGAAGAAGAAGTTGTGAGAAGATTGGTTGATATTTACAATGGTAACCTTTCCGAAGTGGCTAAAAAGCTAGATGTAGGTAGATCGACAGTTTATCGCAAATTAAAAATTGCTGAACAATAAATTTTAGAAACCCACCAAATTTAAATTATGAAAAAAGTTAGAACCGCAGTTTTCCCAGTTGGTGGACTTGGCACCAGATTTTTACCGGCAACCAAATCGATGCCAAAAGAAATGTTGCCAATCGCCAATAAGCCAATCATTCAATATGCTTTTGAAGAAGCTAAAAATGCTGGAATTGAAAGATTCATTTTTGTTACTGGCAGAAACAAAGCTGCCATTAATAACCATTTTGATCATGCTTATGAGCTTGAATCAAAGCTTGATGAAAATAACAAAGCTAAAGAGCTTGAACAAGTAATTAGCTGGATGCCAGAAGCTGGACAAATGGCTTTCGTTAGACAACAAAAACCTTTGGGTTTAGGACACGCAGTTTGGTGTGCGCGCCATTTTATTGGTGACGAACCTTTTGCAGTTATTTTAGCTGATGAAATGATGATGCAAAGCAAGGGTCGTAAAAGAAATTTCCTTGGCGAGATGATCGATTTTTATGAATCGAAAAATGAGAAAGCTAGCGTGATTGCGGTTGGTGAAATCGATATTAAAGATTCTACAAAATATGGCATCATCAAAAATGAAGGCTCAGAAAAAATTACCGACATGGTTGAAAAACCAAAGCCAGAAGTAGCTCCGTCTATTTTCTCAATCACGGGTCGTTATATTCTTCAGCCAGAAATTTTTAAATATTTAGAAAAATTTCAAGTGGGCAGTGGCGGTGAAATTCAACTTACCGATGCCATGAAAGAAATGTGCAAAGATTATCCATATTATTACAAAATAATCGACGAATTGCGTTTCGATTGCGGTAATGTTTTAGGCTATCTGGAGGCAAATATTGCTTTTGCTTTGCAAGACGAAAAAGTTTCAGAAGATGTAAAAAAAATGCTTAAGAAATATTCTCAATAAATTTTTCAACCTACCTTATTACTTCGTTCGAAATGATAAGATGTAAAAATCAAAATATTAAATATGAAAAATAAAGTAGCTCTAGTCTTCCCCGGTCAAGGTTCTCAGGTAGTTGGAATGGGAAAAGATTTATATCAAAACTTTCCAGCAGCTCGTGAAGTTTTTCAAACGGTTGACGATATTTTGCAGGTTAATTTGTCTAGCATTATGTTTGACGGTCCGACAGAAGAATTGACTAAAACTGAAAATACTCAACCCGCTTTGATGGCTGTTTCTATTGCTCTTACAACAGTTCTTGAAAAAGAATTTGGTAAAAAAATTGAAGATCTTTGTGGATTTGTGGCGGGACATTCTCTTGGAGAATATTCAGCACTTTGCGCTGCAAAATCAATCAGTCTTGAACAAACTACTAAGTTGCTACAAACTAGAGGCCGTGCAATGGCTGCTTGTGGCGAGAAAACATCTGGCGCAATGGCGGCAATTCTTGGTGTTGAAATTGAAGTGGCTGAAGAAATAGCTCGTGAAGCCGCACAAGGTGAGGTTTGCCAAGTTGCTAATGACAACTCAGTTGGTCAAATTGTGATCAGCGGTTCGAAATCTGCAATTGAAAGGGCTCTTGAAATTGCTAAAGTGAAAGGCGCAAAACGCGCAATTACTTTGCCAGTAAGTGGAGCTTTCCACTCGGCTTTGATGTTTGATGCGCAAAATGAAATGAAAATTGCTTTGCAAAAAACTGAAATTAAATCACCAATTATTCCAGTGGTTGCAAATGTAACTGCGAATTTAGTGACAGATCCAAATGGCATTCGTGATCTTTTAACGAGACAAATTACTGGTTCGGTAAAATGGCGCGAAACCATGCTTTTCATGGCTTCACAAGGTGTTGAAGAAGTTATTGAAATTGGTTCGGGAAAAGTTTTGGCAGGTCTTGTTGGTCGCACTTGTCCGAATTTGAAATCGAGATCGATTCAAAATATTGAAGATTTGAATGCGTTTATTTTGTAGAAAATATATGAACTATCATTTTGAACGAAGTGAGAAATCTCAGGAGTTAATTCTCGGAGTTTAAAACTCATGAGATTTTCACTTCGTTCTAAATGACAGTTTGTGTAGTTCAAAATTACAGTGCATGTAGTTCGAAGTGATAGTTTTAAATTAGTCTTAAATAATAAAATTAACAAAAACTCATAAAAAATGACAAAAAAAATCCTCCTAATTGATGGTGATGGAATTGGTCCAGAAGTTGTAGCTCAAGCTAAAAAAGTTATCGAATTTTTCTCAAGAAACACAGATAAAAGTTTTGAAACTGAAAATGCTCTTCTTGGTGGAATTGCTTATGATCAAACTGGCACGCCATTTCCTGAAGAAACTTTAAAATTAGCTAAAAAATCTGATGCTATTTTACTTGGTGCGGTTGGTGGAACTAAATGGGAAAGTTTAGATTATAAATATCGCCCAGAAAGAGGACTTCTTGGAATTCGTAAAGAGTTAGAACTTTTTGCTAATTTGCGTCCTGCAAAAGTTTTTGATGCATTGGCTAATAGTTCAACTTTGAAACGAGATATAGTTTCTGGCCTTGATATTATGATTGTGCGCGAACTTACTGGCGACCTTTATTTTGGTGAGCCGCGCGGAGTTACAACTTTGGCAGATGGCTCAAAACAAGGTGTTAACACCATGACTTATAACTCAAAAGAAGTTGAGAGAATTGCTCGTGTGTCTTTTGATTTAGCGCGCGCCAGAGGCAAAAGACTTTGCTCGGTTGATAAAGCAAATGTTTTGGAATGCACTGAAATGTGGCGTGAAGTGGTTTCTGAAATTGGTAAAAAAGAATACGCGGATGTTGAGCTTTCTCACATGTATGTTGATAACGCTTCAATGCAATTAGTGCGCAGACCAAAACAATTTGATGTTATGGTTACAGGAAATATGTTTGGTGATATTCTTTCTGACACCGCATCAATGTTGACTGGATCTTTAGGAATGTTGCCTTCTGCATCTTTGGGTGCGAAAAAAGCTGACGGCTCACAAGCTGCGCTTTACGAGCCTGTACACGGCTCGGCGCCTGACATTGCTGGAAAAAATCTAGCTAATCCGATTGCTACAATTTTAAGCTTGGCCATGATGTTTAAATATTCTTTTGGCTATGCAAAAGAATCGGACATTATTGAAAAAGCGATTGAGAAAGTTTTGGAAAAAGGTATTAGAACTGCGGATCTCGCGGTTGGAGATGAGGTTAAAGTTTCTTGCACTCAAATGGGTGATGCGATTTTGGAAGAGATTAAAAAGTTATTGGCTTAGGCACACTATCTTACTGTAATTTCGAGCTAAGCGAGAAATCTTATGAGCCTTTACTGATAAAATCATGAGATTTTTCGCTTTCTCTCGAAATGACAAACTATAACAAACTAAATATCTTTACTTTGGTATAGGTTTTTATTTTACACCTTACCAACGGTGCCCTACTTTGTGGGGACCCCCTCATATACCAAACAAACTTTATTAAGAGTAAAGATTTTTAGTTTGGTATATTACGAAATGATAAATGCTTATTAAAAACTAAACACCTCAAATTTCATGAGAAAATTTTATCTAATTTTCTTCCTATTATTATTTACTTCCTCTTTGGCCACTGCTCAAACAGTGCGCTCTACATCTTTTGATGACCGTCAAACTTGTGAAAAAGACAAAGGCGTTTGGCGTGAATTTGGCAATGGTTGTGCGGATAGTTGCGAGGCAAAATTTGATAAAACTTCAATCTGCACTCAAGCAATTACTTATTCTTGTGAATGTGGTAAAAATAAATGCTGGAATGGTGAAAAATGTTCAGGTATGCAAGATTATAAAAAATTCTTTGTAGCTCGTAATGATAAAGAAAAAGAGAAATTGGAAATAGCTAAAAAGGCTAGAAAAGAAATGTTAGAAGAAAATACAGATTCAATCATTAGCAATATCATTCAAAATAAAAGAACTGAAAGTGGTGCAAACCCCGCTACTGGAAATTCTGCGGCCAATAGCAATTTATCTCAATTTTATGATTTAAATACACCAGCTACCAATCCAGCCCCGGCTCAGGCAGGATCTGTTCCTAAAAATAATCAAGCTCCAGCGCCAGCAGGAATAGGGCGAAATAATCAAGCATCGCCATCACAAAATTCTACAGTTCCAGTAGGGCAGGCAGTTCAAGACTCAGTTACAGGAGATCAAAAAGTTGAAATTCCTCTTTTCTTCCAAAAGCAGCAAGAATCTAAAAAAGCTGCCGAAGCAGCAGCAAAGCCTGTGAATGTTTTAGATACTTTGCCAGGATTGCCGCAAATTCCATTGCCGAATTAATCTCTGATTGTCACCTATCAAATAGTTGCGGGTTCTATCTTGCCACAGCTTAGAAATTTTGTTTGTGTCCGCATGGACCCCGCAACTATTTGATAGGTGACAATCAGAAGTAGGTACAAATTACAATTTTAAACCAAGGTGCAAAATAAAATTTACTATATCATAATTCGTTTAATCATAAGGCTTTTGGGCCTTGCGCTTACGGGCTTTTCTTTCATTTACGCCTTAGCACTTTTTAGTTTTGATTCTGCAGATTCTTCCTTTAATTCAGTTTCTACCGAAGAACATATTGGCAATTGGATGGGTTCTTTTGGTTCTCACATTTCAGATTTATCTTTTCAGCTTATCGGCATTTCTTCATTTTTTTTATGCTTAATAATTTTCAGCATTGGCAGCAAAATTGCTAATCGCGGCGATGGCGGCAGCCTTTTATATAAGATGGTCCTGACGCCATTTTGCATTTTATGTTTGTCAGTTTTTTTCGCCACTTTGCCGCAACCTTCATGTTGGGATTTTAATAGCTTGGGTGGAGTGAATGGAAAATTTATTTTGATGAAAATGGATTATTTTCCAATTCCTGCTATCTCAATTTTTTTCGCTTTAATTTCGACAATTTTAGTGTCGATTATAATTGAAATTTCTCTGAATGATTGGATTTATTTTGCGCGCTACAGTGCCGTCACAACAGCTTTCTTCTATCGCAAATTATTTGAAAAAATATCTCATAATTTAAATAGCAGCGACAATTTTGTTATAAAAAATATTAAAAAAAGCGAAGAGCCAAAAGCGCCGAAAAAAAGAGTGATAAAAATTGCTGAGCAAAAAGAAGTTGAAGAAGAAATTTTAGAAGAAGAAAGCAGCGAAGATTTGAAGAAGAGATTGAAGAAGATCAAAAAATATAACAAACCCAACGCTTCAAAATATCAAATTCCTACAGCTGATCTTTTGATTGATCGCTCTAGCGAAAATAAAGATAAAAAAGTTAGTCGAGATTTGGTAGAAAATCAGTCGAAAATGCTGACCAAAGTTTTGGAAGATTTTGGAGTTTATGGAAATTCTCTGGGCGCTAAAGTTGGGCCAGTTGTAACTCTTCATGAATTTGAGCCAGCACCTGGAACTAAAGCTTCAAGAGTGATTGGGCTTTCTGATGATATTGCTCGTTCAATGAGTGCCGTTTCAACTAGAATTGCGGTGATTCCTGGAAAAACTTCTATTGGTATGGAATTACCAAATCCAAAAAGAGAGATGATTTTTTTGAGAGAAATGATTGAAAGCAATGAATATCAATCTTCATCAAATGCTCTGCCAATTATTTTAGGAAAAGATATTGCGGGCGATCCTATGATTGCAGATCTTTCTAAAATGCCGCATTTATTGATTGCGGGAACTACAGGTTCAGGAAAATCTGTGGGTCTGAATGTGATGATTTTGTCGCTGCTATTCAAGATGCGCCCTGATGAATGTAAATTTATTATGATTGATCCGAAGATGTTGGAACTTTCGATTTATGATGGAATTCCTCATCTTCTTGCGCCAGTTGTAACTGAACCTTCGAAAGCGGTGATCTCTTTAAAATGGGTTGTGGCAGAAATGGAAGAAAGATATCGCCGTATGTCGAGCATGGCGGTGAGAAACATTGCTGGCTATAATGAAAAAGTTGAAAAGGCGATTATCTTGGGTGAAAAACTAAGCAGAAAAGTTCAAACTGGCTATGATCCGACCACAGGAAAACCAATTATTGAAGAGCTAGAATTTGAAGCCAAAAAATTACCTTTCATTGTGGTGATTGTGGATGAAATGGCAGATTTGATGATGGTGGCGGGAAAAGAAATTGAAAATTCGGTGCAACGCCTGGCTCAAATGGCACGGGCTTCTGGGATTCATATAATTATGGCGACACAAAGACCATCAGTAGATGTAATTACGGGTGTGATTAAAGCGAATTTTCCAACTAGAATAAGTTTCCAAGTAACTTCGCGAATTGATAGTCGTACGATTCTTGGAACTCAAGGTGCTGAACAATTGCTGGGCCAAGGTGATATGATTTATATGTCGGGCGGCAGCAAAATGACTCGTGTTCACGGTCCATTTTGTTCAGATTTAGAAATTGAAGATATTGTAAAATTCATCAAAGAACAAGATTTGAGCGAATTTGATGAAAGTGAACAAGTTTCTTTTGAAGCTCCACTTCCAACTTCTTCCTCAGGGGATTTTAACGGAGATGATGGCGAAGTTGGAAATACAGGAACAAGTGACGCTGACCTTTATTCAAAAGCTGTGATGATTGTGAAGCGCGATAAAAAAGCCTCAATCAGTTATGTGCAGCGCCAACTTAGAATTGGTTATAATCGCGCTGCTACTTTGATTGAAAAGATGGAAGAAGAAGGCGTGATCACTCCGCCAAATCTTTCGGGGAAAAGGGAGATTATTGAGGAGTAGTTACACGATCTGTCATCTTGAGATTTAGTCAGAGATCCTTCAAGCAAGACTGGGTTTGTAAACTCGTCTGCCACTGATGATTTTGAAACATAATAAAAACTTACTTCTGGATTCCCGCCTTTGCGGGGATGACACAGAGAAATATTTCTCAAATTTAGATAATCACAAATGTCATTTAAGGATAAATTATTTCAAACAAACTCTATCTATTCCCTCATCTTTATTCGTATTGCCTTTGGTATAGCGGCTTTTTGGGAATGTTATAACACGACTTTTACTGGTCTGGTTTATAACTATTATGTTATCCCAAAATTCCATTTTACTTATTACGGTTTTGAATGGATTCCGAGATTGCCTGTAGAATATCTGCCTTGGCTTTTTTGTGTTTTAATGGTGCTGAGCGTTCTGGTTATTATTGGATTATTTTATCGCATTTCGATCATCTTATTCACTCTCGGTTTTACTTATATTTTCCTCATCGAAAAAGCGACTTATCTGAATCATTTTTACATGATAATATTGTGTGGAGTCTTGCTTTCAATAATGCCAGCTAATCGCTATTTCTCCTTTGATTCCTATTTTAACCCGAAAATAAAAACTGAAAAAATTGCTTTCTGGCCAATATTTTTACTGCGTTGTCAGATAGAAATAATGTTGATTTTTGCAGGCCTTGTAAAAGTTAATTACGATTGGTTGCTGCGATCACAGCCTCTTAAAATATGGTTAGGAGAATATAAAACTATTGAGCCGCTGCATTATCTTTTTACTCAAGATTGGTCTTTGATGATGATCAGCTGGGGTGTAGTGATTTTACATTTGGCAGGCGCGCCTCTATTGCTATGGAACAGAACTAGAATTTATATTTTTGTAATCTATTGCGTCTTTCATGTTTCCAACCACTTCATATTTCATGTAGGTTCATTTCCTTGGATGACAATTGGTGTCACTACAATCTTCTTTGCAGCAGATTGGCCGAAAAAGATTTTTAAATTTTTTGATAAGAGCGAGGAAATTTCTTCATTTGAAAAACCTTCTTTGCTTATGCAAAAAATCTTAATTTCCTTCATGGCAATTTGGATAGCTGTTCAAACTTTAGTTCCACTTAGATTTTTACTTTATCCAAATCCTTCACTTGTTTCTTGGACAAATGAAGGACACCGTTTTGCATGGCGCATGAAGCTAAATGCATTTTATTCTCACACATCTTTTTATGTTACTGATCTAGATTCTCGAGAGAGAGAACAGGTTAGAATTTCTGATTACTTAACTCTTAGACAATTTGAGACGATGGAATGTCAGCCTGACATGATGTTAGAATTTGCTCATTACATACATAAAGTTTGGACGCAGGAAAAAGGATATAAAAATGTCGGAGTTTCGGTTAAAGCACTATGTTCAATGAATGGCAGAGAATATAAATTGATGATCGATCCTGATGCTGATTTGGCACATATTGAGAGAAGTTTGAAGCATAATGAATGGGTTCTTCCGCTTGATTTAGAATCACCGCAGGTTGATTTGAAATCGCGGCAAGGCCAAGTTATGAAAAAACAAAAAGTCTGTCATCCTTAAATCCATTACAGATATGCAATTTAAAAATAAGATATTTCAAGAGACTTCGATTTATTCTTTGGTTGTGGTGCGCATCGCTTTTGGTTTGGTGGCTTTTTGGGAATGTTACCATTTGGCCTTTACTGAACTTCTCAACCGCAATTATATCGCACCAAAATTTCACTTCACCTATTACGGTTTTGAATGGGTTAAAAATATACCGCAAGAATGGATTGGTTTGTTTTTTTGCGCCTTGTTGGCTTTCTCGGTTTTTATTGCTTTGGGATTATTTTATCGAATTTCGATAATTTTATTTACCCTTGGTTTTACCTATCTTTTTTTGATTGAGCGTTCGCTTTATCTTAATCATTTCTACATGATAATATTGTTCGGAGCTTTATTATCATTGATGCCCAGCAATCGCTATTTTTCCCTAGATTCCTATTTTAACCCTGTCCTAGCCCCCAAAAATCCCCCAACTTCAGGAGAGAATTTTATTTTTTAGCCAGAGCTAAATTTGTTAATATTTTTACTTACAATGGAATCAGTAAAATTAGCAATATTTTGCTGCTGACTTAAAAATACTTTTGGTGGCAATCCACCCAGTGATGAATGAGGTCTTTTGTAATTATACTCAATCAGCCAATCATCAGTTATATCTCTGATCTCATCTAGTGATTCAAAAATATATCGATTTAGAACCTCATTTCTGTATGTACCATTAAA
>CAMCME010000029.1 GCA_945875925.1 Rickettsia typhi
TGAATTCTTGTTAAAAATAAGACCAATTCACAAAAGGCGAATCAGCCAAGAGAGCTAGAAAACAGTACCTATAAAGAGTTTTAATAACAAGAAAATGATGCGAAAAATTACAGAAATTTAGATGAGGTTTTTGGGTGGATTTGCGACAGTCCCTTTATGTTGATGGAAATTCCGCATAAAGAAGTTTAGAAAAATAAAAGCTCCTTCAAAGAAATTTGAAGGAGCTTTTTTGTTATATATGGCCCCAAATAGAATTGTCTGTTGAACTAACTTTTGAACCTTGTGATTTTTCTTGAAGAGTTATTGCACCTGTTTTAGTGGCGATGGGATTTGGTGGGGAATCTGGTTTTGTTGGGAAATCTGGTTTTGGTGGAATGGGAACTCCGACATTGCGCGCACCAAACATTTCTCTCATAAGGCCATTCCATAAAGCGGCTTGGGCATCAAGAAAAGCTAAGGCACCTGATCTTATTTTTGGTATATTATTGATATTTGCTTCGCAGGCTCTTTCTGCAGCTGCTCTGGCCATTCTTTCATGATTGGCTTCAACATCTCCATCTTCTTTTGTATCATCTTTATGTTCAGTAAAATATTCGGTTAATTTTACATATTCGTCTGGTTTATAATATCCTTTATAAGGGACGAAGAGTGTTCTTCTAATAGTATCAAGCATATTGTCGGCTGTAAATTCATGAGCCCAAGTGTTACCAGCTACTAGTGGATAAGATGAACTATTAAAAATACGATGTTTTTCTTTTGTATATTTAGTCAGTTCTGGCACTTCCAAAAGAAATAGCGATTTTTCTACATCTTTTAATTTAGCATATGGTTTTGATCCATATATTTTACTGCCATGAGTATTGAAGGTGCGTAGCAGCAAATTGCTATGCATCTTGTCAGGATTGCCGCTGCCACTTTCTTCATAAAGATTTTGGGCTGCATCAAAGACAGCTTGTGAATCACCTCTTAAAGCTGCTTTTGAAATATAACTGGCAACGGATGGAATTGTAAAAATTGTTCTAGCACAAAAAACGGCTGCAAAAATATCATATTGTTTTTTGTTAAACCCAACTTTTGATTGCTCTTCTAAATATTTATAGAACTCTGGATTGTTAGCTTCATGGGCTCTTAGTTCTTCAACCAAGGGTTCGAATGCTTTTTTAACTTTATCTGTTCCATCTGATGTTTTTTGAGATATCGTTCTTGCAGGATTTTTATTAGCAGATCTGCTGCTGCTATATAATCTAGATAATGATTTGGCAAGTTCTATACCTTGTTTTACAAAGTTTGATTTATCAGGAAGCATATTTAAGTATTTTAAGATTTTAGAGTTGTGGTAAGAATATAATTTCTTAAAGTTATTTCATTCGCATTATAAATTTGATACAATTGAAGCAGGATTGTGAAATTTATCAGAAAAATGCGAGACTAATAAAGCTTCAAAGAGTTATAAACTCAAGAATCTAATAAACGAATAATTAAAATTCTCCCAAAGCTCCAATGAGCAAAGCCCTAGAAAACAGATTATTCTTACTAAAAGACTATTCGATATTTGCCTTAGCCACAAGCTTAATGGTGATGATATCAGTGGCTGTTTTTGCCTATTTCTTATATCAAAATAATTATAAAGCTAATTCAAGAAAGCTATTTCGAGAAGCAAAAGAAATAGAAATTATAGTTTCTGAATCATTTGATTACACAAATCAAATCAATGGCCACATAGGTCGACAAATTGCTCAACATGGTGAGAAAGATCTAAAATTTATTTTAAATCTTTTACGAGAAGCCGGTAAAATACAAAATAAAAATACCGAATTATTTTCTTGGACATCTTTCGATTGGGTTGATCCGAGTAATCGTCAAATTGTTAATAGCAGGCTTGGTATTCGTCCTGATGCACCAGACATGTCAATTCGTCAATATACAAAAACATCTCCTCTAAATCCTTGGGCTTTACAAGTTTCATTTCCAGTTATGGGCAATCCAAGTAAAACATGGGTGATTCCAGCAGGAACTGGAATTGCTGATGAAAGTGGCAGATATATTGGAACAGTTGCCGTTGGTTTTGATATTAATGAATTTACCAGCAAGATAAAGCAAAGACTGAATGATAATGTGAGTTTTGTTGTTTTGGATGATGAATTTCGCATAGTTCTGCAATCAGTGGATAATACTTTGGGAAGAGATAGTGATTTTTACAAAAGTATTTTTGATGCTCATAGTTTTAGAGAGTCATCTGGTGTTTTTAGCAGCGAAGTTTCTGTGGGCGACATCAAATATTCTCACTATAAAAAAATGCCGAACTACCCTTATGTGGTTTTGACCGGCTTTAATAAAAGTTTCATCAAACAAGAATTTAGCAGCCTGATTTTTCCCCGCATTTTAGAGTTCGTTTGTATCACTTTTTTCTTCCTTGTCATCTTATATTTATTCAAATCAAAAATTGCAGTTTTGCTTCTGGAAGAAAGAAGATTAAAAGATTCTTTAAATAGAGCCAATCTTGCCAAAACAGCTTTAATAAGGGCTACCAGTCATGATTTGAAAAATTACATTTTTACAATTTGTGGCTTAACCAAAATGATTTTGGACACAAAAAGCAAAGCTCAAATAGAAAAAAATCACGACTTACATTTGGTTAAAACTATCTCTACGCAATCGCAAGAATTGATGTATTTTGTAGAAGATTTGCTCGACACCAATCAAAATGAAACTGGTGAATTTGCTCTAGGAAGGCTAGAAAATTGTGATGTTAAAGATTTGATTAATCGCATGATTTTGCTGAATAAAAATTTGGCGAATACTCATCAAGTTTTACTAGAAGCTAATATTGAAGAGGATATGCCGCATTTAAGATGCGACATTAGAAGGTTGAAGCAAATTTTAACTAATCTGATTACGAACTCTGTTAAATATAGTTTGGCAGATAGTAAGGTTGAAATAAGTGCGAAATATTTAAAGAAAGAACATCAAATTTATATTGAAGTTGCTGATCAAGGAGTTGGCATGACTGCGGATGAAATAGAAATGGCGCTTTCGGGCCAAGGTGAAGATATTGATAAATCGATGCTTGATAAACAAATTGATTCTCACGGAATAGGCATTCAAATTGTGAAACGCTTGGTGAAGTTGCATGGCGGTAAGATGAAAATTTCTTCTGTGAAAAATGAAGGAACGAAAGTTGGGTTATATTTTCACATCACAAAAGCTGATGTAAGGAAAGAGCGTAAAAAGATTTTGAGTGGGAATAAGACTATTTTATTGGTCGAAGATAATCCTGTGAATATCAAAATTACTTCAATGATTTTGGAAAGCGCGGGATATGTAATGAAGAGTGTGGAAAATGGCAAAGAGGCTTTGGAAATTTTAGATAAAGAGCATTTCGATTTGATTTTAATGGATGGAGAAATGCCCGTAATGAACGGCTATAAAGCGGCTACGGAAATTCGCAAAGGTGAAGTTTTTAAAAATTTTAAAGGCTATAAAACAATTCCAATCATTTCGTTGATGGCTAGTTCAGATCAAAGCAAGATTGAGAAAGCTAAGAATAGTGGCATGAATGGTTACATGTCGAAAGGAACTTCTAAGAAAGAAATTTTGGAGATTATTGAGAGTTATTTGGCTTAAAAAACCGCTGATTTAAGCGGAATAAAAAAGCCGTTGGTTTCGACTCTTCATGGGCCGAAGGTTTTTTATAAATTCACCAAATCAGTTGTCGCAATCTTCTTATCATAAATGGCGCGACCCACAATTACTCCGGTGACACCAAATTTTTCCAAGTCTCTAATTTTTAAAACATCATCAAGACAAGAAATTCCACCAGATGCAATTACTGGAATTGAAAGATTTTCAGCCAAGCTTTTAGTGCCTACAAAATCTGGGCCGGTGAGGGTTCCATCTCTAGAAATATCAGTATAAATAATTGCACTTACGCCGCAATTTTCAAATTTTTTAGCTAGTTCTAAAGTGGTGATTTCTGAAGTTTCAACCCATCCTTCAGTTGCCACAAAGCCATTTTTGGAATCGATGCCTACGACAATTTTTCCAGGAAATTTTTTACAAGCTTCTTTCACCAATTCGGGATTTTTTGCGGCGATAGTGCCAAGAATCACGCGAGAAATTCCTAGATCCAGCCATTTTTCAATTGTGGCAAGTGATCTAATTCCGCCACCAAGTTGTGAGGGAATTTTTATCGATTTTAAAATTGCGCGCACTGATTCTTCATTTGCGGAAGTTCCAGCGATTGCGCCGTCTAAATCTACAATATGTAAAAATTTAAAACCCAAATTTTCAAATTCTAAAGCTTGCGCTGCCGCATTGTCGTTAAATACTGTAGCCTGATTCATGTCACCTTTAAAAAGGCGCACACATTTACCATTTTTTAAATCTATCGCGGGAAAAATAATCATTTTTAAGAGAATTTTAGGGGTTGTTTACATCAATTAGTTATCTAATTATTAGAATCTAAATCGCTCAAAACCAAAATCCAAATTAATTATAAAATGCTTCTAAGATTTTTTCTAAAAATATGGCCAGCTTTAGTCCCAATTCTAATCTATCTTTTTTGGGTTTTTGTAATTGAAAGAATTATTCTTAAAAAACTTCTGAAGAAAAAAAATATTATTAAAGGTGAAAAAGTGGTTGGTGAAAAAACTACTGACGAAGAGGTACAAAAAATCAGCAGATTTTCTCTGCAAAATCACCATTTCCTGAGTGTATTATATCTAAGTTTGATTTTGGCAATTTTGAGTTTGCTTTACACAGCTTTTTCTGCGCCCAAAAAAGATCCGACAAGCTATGTTCCAGCGCAATATAAAGATGGAAAAATTTTGCCACCGAAGATTCAGTAAATAATAATATACACTTAACACACACTTCATCCTTTAACACACAACACCCGTAATCCTTGGCTCGCAGAGCCGAGGATCTCATGAGTCTTAAACTCCAAAGCCAAACTAATGAGATCCTCGGCCTTTCAGGCCAAGGATGACGATTTTATTTTAGGATTACGAGTTTACTTTTAGGATGATGAATTTGGTCAGATTTCCACCTTGCAATCTAAAGCTTTACCCCTTAGATTCCGCCCGCCTGATTTTCTTCAGGTTAAATCAACTTCCACAATAGTTTGCAACTTTGGTGTTCTCTTAGTCTTTGTTTTCAAAGGTTTAGAGGATTTCTGCTGCTATTGGTAACTAACCAAAAAATAATTAATATGTCTAAAACAGATCTTCCACAATTCACTATTAAACAGCTTCTAGAAGCTGGTGTTCACTTCGGTCACAAGACTATGCGTCGTAATCCGAAAATGACTAAATACATTCACACAAGCCGCAACGGTATCAGCATTATTGATCTTAACAAAACTGCTAACTTGCTTTACAAAGCTCTTACTACAGTTAAAGATATTGCTAAAAATAACGGCAGAATTCTTTTTATAGCAACTAAAAAACAAGGCGCTGAACCAGTAGCTGAAGCTGCTAAAAGATGTGGCCAATATTATGTAAATTTCAGATGGTTAGGTGGTATGTTAACTAACTGGAAAACAGTTTCTCAATCAATCAAAACTTTGAAAAAAATTAACGAACAACTTTCTGATCCAGAAAGTGATTTGAATAAAAAAGAGAAATTGGTTCTTGAAAGAAAAAGAATCAAATTAGAACAAGCTCTTGGTGGTATCAAAGACATGGGCGGTTCTCCTGATCTAGTTTTTGTAATCGATACTTTCAAAGAATCTCTTGCAATTGCTGAAGCTAAAAAACTTGGCGTTCCGATCATGGCGATTCTTGATTCTAACTGTAATCCAGATGGCATCACTTTACCAATTCCTGGAAATGATGACTCTGCAAAAGCAATCAAACTTTATTGCCGTTTAATCTCTGATGCAGCTATTGCCGGAATCAAAGAAAACATGGCTATTTCTGGCGTTGATATCAGCAAATTTGAAGGTGAAGAATTGCCTGATATTGCTGGTTACAAAAGTTCAATTGCTGAAAAAACTGAAAAAAGACCTGAAAGAGATGGAAGAGATTTCAAAGGTAAAAAAGATTTCAACAAAGGCAAAAAAGATTTCTCTAAAAAACCAGAAAGAAAAGCTGAGACAGCTTTAGAAGCTGCTGCTGAAGTTACTTCAGAAAAACCAGCTGCTAAAAAACCAGCTGTTGCTAAAAAACCAGCTGCTAAAAAACCTGCAGCAAAAGAATAGTTTATATTCGTATCCTAGAGGCTGGCTTCAGGGTCAGCCTCTATTCCTCCTAGTTACAAAATCAAAAAATCATTTTTATGGCAGATTTAAATTTAATTAAAAAACTTCGTGAAAGCACAGGTTGTGGTATTTCAGATTGTAATAAAGCTTTGGCTGAATGTGGTGATGACCTAGAAAAAGCCGTTGATTGGCTTAGAAAAAAAGGTCTTTCTTCTGCAGTGAAAAAAGGCGGCAGAGTAACTTCTGAAGGTGCTGTTGCAGTTTATATCGAAGGTAACAAAGCTACTATTTCTGAAGTTAATTCTGAAACTGACTTCGTTGCTCGTAACCAAAAATTCCAAGATTTCGTTGCTTCAGTTACTAAATTGGCAATCAATTTTGGTGATGATGTTGAAAAGCTTAAAGCTTCTAAATTCAACGAAGCAGCGCATGATGTTGATACTGAACTTAAAAACCAAATTGGCGTTATTGGTGAAAATATCAATATCAGAAGAATCTCTAGCTTGTCAGTGCAAAATGGCGCGGTTGTAAGTTACATCCATAACCAAATTGCTCCGAACATGGGTAAAATTGCTGTGTTATTGGCTCTTGAATCTGCTTCTGATAAAGCAAAATTAGAAGATTTGGGCAGACAAATTTCTATGCATATTGCTGCTGCTAAACCAGATTTCCTTTCAGTTGAATCAGTTGATCCAGAAAGATTGAAAAGAGAAGTCGAAGTTTTGAAAGAACAAGCTCGCACTTCTGGCAAACCTGAAAGCATCATTGAAAAAATGATCGAAGGCAGAATCAGAAAATATTATGAAGAAGTAGTTCTTTTGGAGCAGCTTTTCGTGATGGATGACAAAATGAAAATCAAAGATGTGGTTTCTAAGTTCAGCAAAGAAAATTCTGAAACTAAAATCACTGGCTTCAAACTTTATATCCTTGGTGAGGGTATTGAGAAAAAAGAAAATGACTTCGCTAAAGAAGTTGCAGAAATGACAAGATAAGAAAAAGGCCTCCTATGGGGGCCTTTTTTTTGATAAATTCGCGCTTGTTGTTTCAACAGAAGTGTCATCTCGAAAGAAGTGAGAGATCTCATGACTCTTGGTGCCGAAACTCATGAGATCTCTCACTAAAGTTCGAGATGACGCTTCTGGGTTAAAGAAAAAAATCAATCCAATTACTTACACTCTATGCCAAACAAAACTGATCTAAAATATAAAAGAATTCTCTTCAAAGTTTCAGGCGAAGCGATGATGGGAGATAAAGGTTTTGGTCATGATGTAGATGCGATACAGAGAATTTGTAATCAGATTATTTTTGCTTATGAGTTGGGCTGCGAAATTTGTTTAGTTGTGGGTGGCGGAAATATTTTTCGTGGAATTTCCGTAGCCGCAACTGGTATGGAAAGAGCCAGCGCAGATTACATGGGCATGCTTGCAACTTGTATCAATGGTCTTGCTTTACAAAATGCTTTAGAAAAACGCGGTGTGCAAACTCGCATGCAATCGGCAATTCGTATGGATAGCATTTGCGAACCTTACATTAAAAGAAAAGCTGATCGCCATTTAGAAAAAGGTCGCATTGTTATTTTTGCAGCTGGAACTGGTAATCCATTTTTTACTACTGACACAGCTGCTGTGCTTCGCGCTGTTGAAGTGAAATGCGATGTAATTTTAAAAGGCACACAAGTTGATGGTGTTTATTCTGCAGATCCAAAGCTTGACAAAAATGCTTTTCGCTATGAAAAGATGAAATATAATGATGTGATCAAACAAGAATTAAAAGTGATGGATCAAACTGCTATCACTTTAGCAAAAGATAATAAATTGCCGATAATAGTTTTTTCAATTAAAGGCGAAAATGCTTTGTGCGATGTGTTGCAAGGCAAAGGAAAATTCACAATTATTAATTAATTTTAAATTTTATGATTAACGATTTAGTAGAAAAAACCCGTAAAAAAATGGAAGATACCATGGTTTCTTTGAAAAGAGACTTGGATAGTATTTCAACAGGACGCGCTAATCCAACACTTCTAGACACTATTAAACCTGAAGTTTATGGCAGCTTTATGAGCATGTCGCAACTTTGTACAGTCTCAGTTTCTGATTCTGCCACTTTGATGATTCAAGTTTGGGACCGCGCCAATGTTAAGGCCGTAGAAAAAGCTATTACCAATTCTAACCTTGGTTTTAATCCACAAGTTGATGGCTCAAATATCAGAATTATTTTGCCAAAACTTAGCGAAGAAAGAAGAAAAGATTTAGTTAAATTGGCTAAAAAATATGGCGAAGACAAGAAAATCGCGGTTCGTAATGTGCGTCGCGACGCTTTAGATGATTTCAAAAAGAAAGAAAAAGAATTGGCAGCATCAAAAGACCAAATTCATTCTTTTGGTGATATTGTGCAAAAAATTACTGATGAATTTGTTAAAAAAATTGATGATGTAGTTGCATTAAAAGAAAAAGATTTGATGAAGGTATAATATTATCACTACTGGCGTGAGGATTTGCTTGCGCCAGTTCCCACTATTCTTAAAAGATGTTTTTCTTTAAAAAATCTGAAAACAAAATCCCTGATCTAAAAATTCCCGAACATGTCGCAATCGTTATGGATGGTAATGCTCGTTGGGCGAAATCTAAAAATCTTCCTTTGCAAGTTGGCCATAAAATTGGCTCAGAAAATGTCAGAAAAATTGCTGAAAGCTGTATCCAATTAGGTGTTAAAAATCTTACCATTTATGCTTTCTCTTCTGAAAATTGGGATCGCCCAATAAGCGAAGTAGAATATCTAATGAAATTGCTTGAAGATTATTTGGATAAAGAAACCAAGCCTTTGATGGAAAAAGATATTAAAATTGTGGTTTCAGGAAATTTGGAGAGAGTTTCGTCAAATTTAAAAGCCAGCATCGCAAGAATTGAAGAAATTACCAAAAATAATAAAGCCTTAACTTTGAATGTGGCTTTTAGTTATGGCTCGAGACAGGAAATTGTTGATGCAGTAAAAAAGATAAGTCTTGCAGTTGTTGAAGGTAAAATTAGCGTTGAGATGATAGATGAAAAGCTTCTCGTAGAAAACTTATATCAGCCTGAAATGCCTGATCCAAGTCTTTTAATTAGAACTGCTGGCGATTTAAGACTTAGTAATTTTTTACTATGGCAAGTGGCTTATACTGAGCTTTATTTTACTGAAGTTTTTTGGCCCGATTTTAACAAAAATCACCTACTTCAAGCAATTCAAGAATTTAATAAAAGGGAAAGACGCTATGGCAAAAGATAAGATGATAAAAAATATAGAAGGGGCGAGAAAATCTCTCGCAAAAACTCTTTCATTTGCGAATAATTTGGTTGAAAAAATTATCGCAAAAGTTGATCAAGTTGCTCCTTCTCAAGAAAATAGAAATAGAGTTATAAGTGCGATTGTCTTGATTCCACTGGCAGTTTACGCAATTTATTTTTCTCAAAGTCTATTCTTTTTTATCACAATTATTCTGACAATTTTGATGACAGCAGAATGGTTGAATTTAATCAAAACTGCTAAAGATCAAGATAAGTGGCAATTGATTGGACTTGCTTATATTGCAATTCCAATTTTCTGCGTAATCAAATTAAGAATGATCAGTTCAGACATTTTGCTTTGGATGTTTGCCGTAATTTGGGCGACCGATATTTTTGCATTTTTCTCAGGAAAAACTTTTGGCGGACCAAAATTAGCTCCAGAAATTAGCCCAAATAAAACTTGGTCAGGCCTTGCTGGCGGCGTTGTGGCTAGTATGATTATTGGTTTCTTAAGTTCTTTTATGTTTTCAGGCGGCGTTTTCTTCTTCGTTTTCTTAAGCGCTCTTTTGGCTGTGATTGAACAAGCTGGAGATTTGCTAGAATCGAAATTCAAAAGACTTTTTGGTGTAAAAGATTCTGGCACTATCATTCCAGGACATGGCGGAGTGCTTGATAGACTTGATGGCATGATGTTTACTGCTCCAGCTGTGTTATTCTTCATTACAATTTTTGCAGATAAATTTGGTTATTAATATGATTTGTCGAGACAGAAATTTGATTGATCCGAATAACGATTTTTTCGAAGTTGCGGGTTATAAATTTAAATCGCGTTTGTTAGTGGGAACTGGCAAATATAAAGACTTTAAGGAAACTTCCGCGGCAATTGAAGCGAGTGGTGCAGAAATTGTTACGGTGGCGGTGCGCCGAGTGAATATTGAGAAAAAAGGCGAGCCGATGTTGCAAGATTTTCTTGATCCCAAAAAATATACTTACCTTCCAAATACTGCCGGATGTTACACTGCTGATGATGCGGTGCGCACTTTGCGTTTGGCACGCTCCGTAGGCGGCTGGAATTTGGTGAAGCTTGAAGTTTTAAATGATGATCAAACTCTTTATCCAAAAGTTATTGAAACTATTAAGGCTGCAGAATTGCTGGTGAAAGATGGTTTTGAAGTTATGGTTTATACTTCTGATGACCCGATTGTGGCAAAAGAATTAGAAAGCATTGGATGTTGCGCGATTATGCCATTAGCAGCTCCAATTGGCTCTGGCCTTGGAATTCAAAATCCTTTAAATATCGAATTGATTTTAGAACAATCAAAAGTTCCAGTTTTAGTTGATGCTGGAGTTGGCACTGCAAGTGACGCGGCGATTGTGATGGAAATGGGTTGCGACGGCGTTTTGATGAATACGGCAATTGCTAAAGCACAAAATCCAATTTTAATGGCACGCGCCATGAGATTTGCAATTGAAAGTGGCAGAGCGGCTTTTTTAGCAGGCAGAATGGAAAGAAAAAAATATGGCTCGGCTTCTTCACCAATTATCGGAAAAATTTCTCGCTAGTTTTTTCTCTCTTAGCTTTTCAACTAAATAACTTCTCTAAATGTTAGAAACGGTACTTCTCCAAGATGGTCAGTCAGGCAGACAAGCAGCAATTACTTATACTATTTTATTAGAAGAATTTTCTGAACAATTTGTTAAAAAAAACTTAGATCACTCTGTGCTTACAGCAATTTTGCTGAGTTTGAAATTTAAAACAGATCCCTTCGATAATCTCTTGGATGAGGCAGTGCCAGAAGAATATAAAGATATTCTTACGCATTATAGAGATATTAGAAACTATATTTACGACGCAGATTCAGTTGGTCGCTTTAAGTTAAATCAAGGTAATATGTCTGCAGGGTTAGATCAGGTGACTGACCAAGATGTTATCAAATATTTTCATAATTTAATTGATATAGAGTCTGATAAATTAGCGGCAGAAAATGTCAAAAGAAGAGCGCTTCTCGTTGAAGAGAGTAAGGGATCGATTGAAGAGAGTAAGGGAGAAAATATTTCTTATTTTCAATTCATGGGTCAGTTTAAAGATGTCTGGAGTCAGTCTGTTCAAACTGCTATTACGAATAATGATCTAGAAGCTTTAGAAAATCTTTGTCACTGCGGAACTGTGATGATGAAATCGGCAGATGCATCAACTGTGGATATTCTTTGTTATAGAAGTGGAATTGAAAATGCTTTAGCAAGTTGTGCCCAAGGGACTGATAATAGCGGCAACAATATGCTTCTTTATGCTGCTCATAATAATCACTCAGAATTTGCAGCCAATCTTATTTTAGCTGGTTCAGATGTTTCTGTGGTTAGTGAGATTGGTAACACAGCTCTGCATTACGCTGCTTATAATAATAATGTGGCACTAACCCAATTACTTATTGATAAGAATAAAGAGATTAATGGTGGGGTTTACAAAGAAACTCGTAATAAAGAGGGTGACTCGCCACATTACATTGCTTCTATAAGAGATAATGTAGACGTTTTAGACCTGCTTCTTGAAAATAGTAGTAATCCTAGTGACTATCTCACATCTTTTTTAAATGCTGCTGCCAATGGGAAAATAAAGACGCTGGAGTATATTTATAATAAAAAAGATGATTTGATTAATGCCTCTCATGACGATGAAGCTGATGACGAGAGTTATAAGGGCCATACCGCTATTTTTCTCGCCTCTGAAAAAGGCCATGTAGAAGCGGTAAGATGGCTTCTTGATAAAGGCGCTAATCAATATCTTGAAAATAATGAGTATGATGGATTTACACCGCTTCATGTTGCTATTAATTGCGGATATCAGAATGTCGCAAATCTTCTTTTAGATCATCAGCAACAAAGTGGGAATATAGATGTTAATGCTTTTGATTATGATAATGTAACGCCACTTCATTTGGCCGCGGAAAAAGGTTTTAAGGATATCGCAAACAGACTTATTGCTTTGGGAGCTAATTGTGAGGCTGAAGATAAAGAAGGAAGAACTCTACTTGATTATTCTGCTGATCATCCTGAAGTTATGGCAATAATTGAAGGGGAAATTGCCAGAAGAAGAAGGCCTCCATCTCCAGATATATCAACATCTTCAGGTGGTGTGCGTCAAGTAAAAAAATCTCGCGGAAACAATGGTAGAGGTGGAGATGGTAGAGGTGGAGATGAAGGATAGACCTTATATCGAGACGAGACTGAATATATTTGTAAAATATTATTTAATTTAATTTGTTAAAAAATGACTCAACATTCTTTTCACCCATCAATCATTCGCGCTTACGACATTCGCGGCATTTGTGATGAAACTCTTTTTAACAAAGATGCTTACATTGTTGGAAAATCTTTTGCTTCTTTTTTGAATAAAAATGGCAAGAAAAAAATCTCGGTTGCATGTGATGGAAGATTGAGCTCTCCGGCTTTGAAGGCTGAATTAATTAAAGGTTTATTAGAATCTGGTTTAGAAGTTATTGATGTGGGCATGGGGCCAACTCCGATGTTATATTTTTCGGTTTATCATTTGGAAATGGACGCGGGAATTATGGTGACAGGATCTCATAATCCGAAAGATCATAATGGTTTTAAAATTATGCTCAAAGAACGCCCATTTTATGGAGATGATATTATTGGTTTAGCAAAAATTGCTGAAGCTGGTGATTTTGTGAGCGGGCAGGGCACATTGGCAGAGCAAGACATTAAAGAAGATTATGTTGATAGAATGTTGAATGATTGCATTTTGGCTGAAAGCGATAGCCATTTATTAGATGAAATCGATTCATTCAAACCGAAAAAAGAATTACGCATTGCTTGGGATAATGGCAATGGAGCGGCGGGTGACATTATGATTAGACTTTCTGAAAGAATTTCTGCGGAGCATATTTTGCTTTATAGCGAAATTGATGGAACTTTCCCAAATCATCATCCAGATCCTACAGTTCCAAAGAATTTGGAAGCTTTGAAAAAAGTTGTGATTGAACAAGAATGCGACATTGGAATTGCTTTTGATGGCGATGGAGACCGTATTGGCGTGATGGATAATAAAGGCGAAGTTATTTGGGGCGACCAATTGATGGTGTTTTACGCTCGCGAAATTTTAAGAAATAAACGCGGCTCAACCATCATTGCAGATGTGAAAGCAAGTAATGTTTTATTCAACGAAATTAGCAAAGCTGGTGGGAAACCATTAATGTGGAAGACGGGTCATTCTCTAGTTAAAGCCAAGATGAAAGAAACCAAATCTCCTTTGGCGGGCGAAATGAGCGGACATATTTTCTTTGCTGATAAATATTATGGTTTTGATGATGCGCTTTATGCGGCAATCAGAATTATCAATATTGTAGCTTTGTCGAAAGATCCGCTATCTGTGATGAGAAGAACTATGCCACAAACTCATTCAACTCCAGAAATTAGAATTGATTGTACTGAAGAAAGAAAATTTTTGATTGTGGAAGAACTGAAAGAAAATTTGAAAAAAAGCGGTATTGCTTTCAATGATGTTGACGGCGTAAGAGTGGCTGAAAAGACTGGTTGGTGGCTGATTAGAGCTTCTAACACTCAACCAGTTTTAGTGGCGCGCTGCGAAGCTAATTCTAAAAAAGAATTGCATGAATTGAAAAAAAATTTGAAAGCTCAATTACAATTTTGCCAAGTGGAAATTCCTCAAGAACTTAAATAATTTAAATGAAAATCATCGGACTTACTGGTGGCATCGCGTCAGGAAAAAACTTTATTGCGGAAGTTTTTAAAAAAAACGGCGCAATAATTTTTGATGCTGATGCAGAAGTTCACGAGATTTTAAGATGTGATGAAGTGGCGATTTCAGAGATCGCAGAGCATTTTCCTAAAAGTGTGGTTGATTGTAAAATTGATCGCAAAATTTTAGGAAAAATTGTTTTCGCTGATATTGAAAAATTGCAGATTTTAGAAAAAATTATTCATGACAGAGTTCGAAAAAAATATGCAGAATTTTTGAAAGATGCTCAGAAAAAAAGAAAAAAATTAGCGGTTTTAAATATTCCGCTATTGCTAGAAACACAAGGATATGAATGTGATAAAGTGATTGCGATAATCACGCCAAGAATTGCTCAAAAATATCGTTTTTTATCTCGCTACAAAAAATCTTTCCCTAAAAATTTTTCTGCAGAAATTTCTGAATTAGAAGAAAAATTTCAGCAAATAAAATCCAAACAAATTAGTAATTCAGAGAGAAAAAATCAGGCTGATTTTGTTATTTATAATGGCTTGTCGAAGGGCTGTACAATAAGACAAATAGCTTACATTTTAGAGAAAGTATCACTTATACCAAACTAAAAATCTTTACTCTTAATAAAGTTTGTTTGGTATATGGGGTCCCCACAAAGTGGGGCGCCGTTCGTACGGCGTAAAATAAAAACTATACCAAACTAAAAATCTTTACTCTCAATAAATTTATGTTTTGGTATAGAAGCTGTTAGCTAATTATTTTATTGTTCGTCTAAAGATTTGTTGCATTGATCGCCTTCTTTACAAGGAGCTAATTTATCAAAATTTTTTGTTCCCATATCTTCATCAACCACGCGATCAAATTTTGGTCTTTTTTGCCCTCCTGGATAATCAAGAGCGCCTTTTCGGCCGCAAGATGTTAAAGCCAAAAGAGCTAAAAATGTGAGGCAGATGATTGATTTTATTTTCATTTTTCTACTTTAAAAATTTCTTAGCTTTGGCAATTTCTTCTTTCACTCGCACTTGTGAAGTGCCGCCAAGACTGGTTCGGCTGGCAACAGAACTTTCCACACTTAAAACTGCGAAAATTTCTTTAGTGATTTTCTTTTCAACTTTTTGCATTTCAGACAAAGTAAGTTCATGTAAATCAACACCTTTATTTTCAGCCATTTTCACAATTTGACCTGTAACATGATGAGCGTCACGAAATGGCATTTTTAGATTTTTTACTAACCAATCAGCCAAATCGGTGGCAGTAGAAAAGCCGCTTCCTGCCATTTTAAACATTTTTTCTTTATTAAGTTTCATGTCGGCGATCATTCCAGACATTGCAAGAAGACAAAGTTTGATATTTTCGCTAGCGTCAAAAACTGGCTCTTTATCTTCTTGCATGTCTTTTGAATAAGTAAGCGTTAAGCCTTTCAAAACAGTTAGAAGAGTGAAAAGTGAACCAAAAATTCGACCAGATTTGGCTCGCACTAATTCAGCAGCGTCCGGGTTTTTTTTCTGTGGCATAATTGAGCTGCCTGAAGTGTAAGCGTCAGATAGTTTGATAAATTCAAATCCTTTGCTCATCCAAATTACAATTTCTTCGGCAATTCTAGAAAGATGTGTGGCGGTGAGAGAAAGACAGAATAAAAATTCTACAGCGAAATCGCGATCTGAAACTGAATCCATTGAATTGGCAGTTGGGCGATCAAATTTTAATTCTTTGGCGGTTAAATTGCGATTAATTGGAAAAGAAGTTCCAGCCATTGCGCACGCGCCCAGTGGGCATTCATTCATTCTGGCGCGCAGGTCATCAAGACGAGAAATATCGCGTTTAAACATTTCAAAATAAGCCAGCATGTGATGCGAAAAAAGAACAGGTTGGCCAACTTGCAAGTGAGTGAAACCTGGTAAAATTACATCGAGATTTTCAGCTGCTTTTTTTACGAAATTTTCTTCAAGGCCCAAAAGCAAAAATTTAATTTCATCAATTTCATCACGCACAAAAAGACGAAAATCTGTAGCAACTTGATCATTGCGAGATCTTGCGGTGTGAAGTTTTCCGGCTACATCGCCAATAATTTCTTTTAAGCGAGATTCAATATTCATGTGAATATCTTCAAGCTCGATTTTAAATTGCAGTTGGCCGATTTCGATTTCTTTTTTAATTTTTTCTAAGCCATCGATAATTTTTTTGGCTTCTTGTGAAGTTAAAATATTAACCGAAGCCAACATTTTTGCATGTGCTATAGAGCCGCGAATATCTTGCTTATACAGCTTTTGATCGAAGGTGATTGATTGATTGATTTGCTGCATAATTTCTGAAGGTTTCGCTTCAAACCTGCCACCCCACATTTTGTTAGAATCTTTTTTAGCCACTTTATTTGCTGGGGATTTTTTTACTTTGGTCATTTTTATTTTGTTTGGATTAAAATCTTTAAACTATCCGTTATCTAGAACTACAAACTGTCATCTCGAAGGAAGTGAGAGATCTCATGAGTATTCGGCAGATAAACTCATGAGATCTCTCACTTCCTTCGAGATGACATCGTGTGTAATTCAGATGTAAGTATGATAATGAATAGCGTGAATGAGCTGCAGAACTTAAGCGTAGAAAATTAGAAAAAAAGATTTTTAATCTCGACCTTTCTTTTGCAGTTCGTTCTAGAATCTGCTTCCCAAATCTTAATTAAAATAATCACAAAATGGATAGCTGGGAAATTACGAATAATCAGCCTTTCGATCGCCGCAATTTGAATATTTTTAAAAAATGGTGGATTGATATTGATAAGGTCAATTTTTTGATCGTTATTGGCATAATGATTTTTGGGCTGATGATGACTGCTAGTTCTAGTCCTGCAATTGCCAAGAGAATTGAAGTTGATAAATTTTTCTTCTTAAAAAAGCAGATAATTTTTGCAGTAATTTCGGTTGTGTTGTTGATTGCGATTTCTTTTCTAGATCAGGAAAAAATTAAATTATTCTCAATTGTCGGGATTATTGCCGTGATATTTCTGCTAGTTTTAGTGCTGTTTTTTGGCTCAGAAGCCAAAGGTGCAAAAAGATGGATCTCGCTTGCGGGCTTCACTCTTCAGCCCTCCGAATGTGCCAAGGCCTTTTTTGTCATCACCAACGCATATATTTTGCAGAGATTTAACTTAGAAAAATGGACCATAAAATATGGCGTTTCGGCGATACTTTTCATCATCATCGCTTTTCTGCTTTTGTTGCAACCAGACTTCGGAATGACCATAACATTTACGGCACTTTGGGTGTCGCAAATTTTTGTTTATGGCCTGCCAATTCCTTTCATTTCCGCTATTGGTTTGCTGGGTTTTTTCGGTGGAATCGGCGCTTATTTAGTTTTTCCCCATGTTGAAAATCGTATTAATAGATTTTTAGATGCTGACGGAAAAAATTATCAAGTTGAACAATCTTTAGATGCTTTTGTGAATGGTTCTTTTTTCGGCGTTGGTCCGGGAAATGGTGTGGTGAAAAAATTCATTCCTGACGCCCATACCGATTTTATTTTTGCAGTTGTGGGTGAGGAATATGGCATCTTTGCTTGCGCGGCGATAATTATGGTTTTTGCTTATTTAATTACGCGCATTGTGAAACGCGCCTTGAATGAAGAAAATCTATTCACTTATTTGGCTTTGTGTGGCCTTGTCATTCAATTTACCATGCAATCAATTGTGAATATTGGCGTGAGTTTAAAATTAATGCCAACCAAAGGAATGACTTTGCCATTCATCAGCTATGGCGGATCTTCAATGCTTTCAACAGCAATTTGTTTTGGATTGATATTGGCTTTCACCAAACGCAAATATCACAAGGATGTGGATTATGGGAATATGAAGATGATCTAAAGACTCTGCCTAAATGTTTCTATATTGTATAAGTTACAAAGTTGATGACATGAAAAATCTTACCACATTTGCGCCATCTTTATTGATGAATTCGATTTCTACTTTTTCTTTTTCTCTGACGAATCTTAATTTGTCGCTTTCATTTGCGGTTAATTTCCAATCCATTTGTGGCAGAGTTTTTAGATAAAAATTCTTTACTTTAGCTAAAGAAATTGAGCTTTCGTAAGATGCTGAAGAAATACTTCCTGAATCTGAATAAAATCCTAAACTTTCTTCGTCATTAATTTGTTTTAGTGCATCTAAAAGTGGAATATCTTGGCTGCTATTTACAAAATCGCTGGTTGTGATTTCGTAATTTTTAGTTTCGGTAACTTTTGTATTTTCATTTTCTGTTCCAAAATTTTCCAGAAAACTGCATGAAAAAAGCAAAAATGAAGTGGAAATTAAGCTAGTAACTCTGAGTAAATTTTTTTTCATAATTATTTTTGACATTGCGGACAGTAAAAGGATGAGCGACCATTTTGTTTTATTTTTCTGATTAAATTTTTACAAAGCAAACAATTTCCAGAATCTTGTTCATTTTTATTTTTTTGTTCGCGGCCATAAACTTTGAATGTATTTTGAAAATTTCCTAAATCGCCTTTCGAATCTACATAATCGCTAATTGAAGAGCCGCCCAAATCTATGGCTTGTTTGATGATCTTTTTGATTGAAGAAATCAAAGTTTTTATTTCTTTGTCGCTAAGTTCACTTGCATTTCTAAGCGGCGAAATTTTGGCGTCAAAAAGCGATTCATTGATGTAGATATTTCCAACTCCAACCACAATTTCATTATCCATCATGGTGGTTTTGATATTCATTTTTTTGGCGCGTAATTTTTCTTTCAGATAGTTGAAATTAAATTCATCTTTATGCGTTTCGGTTTCGCCTTCAAGAATCACTGGTTCTGGCCCAAGCTTATTTAGCATTTTGTGATTTTTTAAGTCTTTTGCGCTAACTAAATCTACAAAACCAAATCTGCGAGTGTCGTTAAATATCAACCAAGATCCGTCGGTAAATTCGCAGGCGAAATGGTCATGTTTAAGTTGTAAAAATTCTTTAGCCAAAGTTACGCGGCCGCTCATTCCGAGATGAATTATCAGGCTGCGGGCATTGCTGAAATGCAAAATTAAATAGCGAGCGCGGCGATCTATTTTAGTGATTTCGGCGTCATTAATTTTGCTTAAAACTTCGGTTGATTTTATGCGTAAATTTTTTTCTGATTTGAAAATTCTTTTTACTTTTTTATTCACCACGCCTACAAGACCGCGACGAATAGTTTCAACCTCTGGAAGTTCTGGCATTTTTATTTCAAATAGATTTTTAAAAGGTAATTGGAGTTTGTTAGAGATCCTGAAACGATTTCAGGATCTCTAACAAACTCATCAACATCTAAACTAATTTTCACGCATGACGAATCAAGAAGAAGAGTACACATATAACCTAACTTTGCCGAAAATTGAAGGAAGTGACAATAAGGTTTTGATGCATAGTTGTTGCGCGCCTTGTGCTGGCGACTTGATGCAAAGAATTCAAGAATCGGGAATCAATCAAACAATTTTTTTCTATAACCCAAATATTCATCCAAAAAAAGAATATGAGATTCGCAAAAGCGAAAATAAACGCTTTGCTGAAAAACTGGGGATTCCTTTTGTGGATGCCGATTATGACGTGCAAGATTGGTTTAAACGCGCTAAAGGCTTAGAATGGGAACCTGAAAGAGGTGTGCGCTGCACTAAATGTTTTGATATGCGTTTTGAACGCACTGCGCTTTATGCGGCAGAACATGGCTTTAAAATTATCACTTCTTCTTTAGGCATTTCGCGCTGGAAAAATATGGAGCAAATTAATGATTGCGGAATTCGTGCGGCAAAAAATTACGATGGCGTAACTTATTGGACTTACAATTGGAGAAAGGCAGGTGGTGCGGCTAGAATGTATGAAATTGCTAAGAAAGAAGAGTTTTACAAACAAGAATATTGTGGCTGCATTTTTTCACTACGCGACAGCAATAATTGGCGTGTGCAAAATGGTCGCGAAGAGATTAAGATTGGGCAAGAATTTTATCAGGAAGTTGAGATTGATGAGGGTTTGACGAAAGGAGAAAATAAGGGGAGTTAGTGATAGATTTTTTTAAAAATGGAACTGAAAAATAGGATAGGTTGCAAACCGTTTGCTGCTGTGAGATGGACAAATTGTCTCAATGATAAGAATTATTTTGAGAGTCATGAGAAAACTTATTATCCATCGAGTTTTATTCAACAACCGTAAAACTCTCACATTATGTCCAAATCAGAAAAAGCTCCTAACTCCGATATTGAAAGCCAGCTAAAAAACTCTCTAGAATTAGAAGATGTCGAAATCTCAGAATCCAGAGACAGTGATCCTCTTATTAGTTCAAAAAAAATGGAAGATTTTTTTACCCAAACCTCAAAAACTCTTTTTGAAATCTGTAGTGACGAAAGATGGAAAGTTGCTGATGGCATAACAAACGCCTTTTTTGGAGCAGCATTTGTTGGAATGAGTGAGATGAAAGAGGTAGCGGAAAGTGAAGGAATGATGGGCATTCACGCGGCTCTTGGAGGCATCTTAAGCACAAAAATAATTAGAACCTTGGCCGAAGCAGGAACCTCAATTTATTATAGAAACGATAATCTCACAGAATCTGCTGTTGAAATTAATCTGTTTAAAAAATTATCAGAGTTGCAGGGAAGAAGTCCATCATATGAACCTATAATTGAAGCAATAAATGAAGCTCTTAAAAAGAGTGATGCTCCTCCAATTTCAGAGGAAATTATCAGATTTTTAAAAGAAGATCCACAAGAAACAAATTTCATAGGGTTAACAAGAAAAAATAGTGAAATTAGCAACTATAAAATTTTGGCGTTATCTGCGGTGCTTGGTATTGCTTGCACTGCTGCTGGAGGTGCTTCAATGGCCCTAACTGAAAACTCTATACCAGCAGCAATTACTACTGCTGTTGGGTTAGCATCTAGTTCAATCGCAAGCGCAACCCTTAATGCTGCCACAGCAAGCCCAAAGAACATATCAGAAAATACTTACAAAGCGCTGTTCTTAGTAAATGAGAAATTCTTCACCAGTTTAAAAGAAGATGTTGAGTCAGCTATAGAAGGTTTGCCGGAAAGTTTAGATAAACTTAGAGCGGAAGTCAGAAAGAAAACGAGTAGTCCTTTAAAATTGTCATCTACATCAAGAGTTGCGATTGAAGTTGTAAACCCATCTTTAAATTCTGAGTATTATAATATTGCTTAGTTTAAACTAAAAACGGCGACTCCTTTAAAAAAAGAGACGCCGTTTTTTTATTGTACAGAGGACTAAAACCTAGAACGATTTTTGCCAACCAAAAGTAATGTTATAATTATTGCTCATTTGAGTTCCATTTAACTTTTGATATAAAGGAACGCCACCTTCAAGAGCTAGTCTATTACCTTTTAAAGCACCGCTTGGAACGATGAAGTTAACACCAAGCAAGAAGTCTAACCTTCTGCCACCGCTATACATGGCGTTATTTGTAGGGCTCATCATTAAAGCATCCATTGTATTTAGAGCTTCACTGTAACCTTTGGTTTTTTGAGTAATTGTGTAGTTAAGGCGTGATGAAACTGAAAATGCCTCATTTAATTTTTTGGCAGTCCACAAAGTTGCATTGTAGCTGTCACCCAACTTATATCCTGAGTTATTGTAATTTAACCTGAATTGTCCGTTAGT
>CAMCME010000030.1 GCA_945875925.1 Rickettsia typhi
ATGAAACTAAGCCGAATGATGCGGCGCAGAATTCAGAAAATAATTAAATTTATCTTAAGGAAATCTTAAGTAACTCCCCTCTTTTTACTCACAAAATATTTTTTGTTTGAGTGAGTTGTAATTGCTAAAGCAATTTATCAAGGAGGAAAACTTTATACCAAACTAAAAATCTATTGATCGCAGTAGCAAAGTATTTTTGAGGGAAAATTAAAACTTAAAAAACTTGCTGTATCAATATACCGCTGGTTTTTTTAAGTTTTAATTTTTACCAAAAAGATGAAGCTAATGCGATCAATAGATTTTTAGTTTGGTATAGTACCTAAACTCATGAGATCTCTCACTGCGTTCGAGATGACAGCAAATAAAAATATTCAATAAAGCCCTCAAAATTTTCTTTAGATGAAAAATATTATTGCTAAAAAAATCTTTATCGCTTCCGACCATGCAGGCTTCGACTTGAAGCAAACTCTTATTCAAGAGTTAGCAAAATTAAAAATTAGCACTTTTGATTTAGGCTGCGACTGCGCAGAAAAATCAGTTGATTATCCGGACTTCGCCCAAAAACTTAGCAAAAAAATTAAAGAAAATTCTGATTTCGGAATTTTAGTTTGTGGCAGCGGCATCGGCATTTCAATTGCTGCGAATCGCTTTAAACATATTAGAGCTGCACTTTGCCACAATACAAAAGCCGCCAAACTTTCTCGCGCTCATAATGATGCTAATGTAATTTGCCTTGGCGCTAGAATGATCACTCTAAAAACTGCGATCCAAGCAGTGAAGACTTTTTTAAACACTGAATTTGAAGATGGAAGACATGGAAAAAGAGTCAAAAAATTATCAAAATAATCACCCTGAAGATCGTTTAATTAGAAGCTTTGGTCGTATTAAAAGCCGAAAATTATCTGATCACAAAAATTATCTTCTAGAAAATCTTTTACCACTTTATCAAGTTTCTAGCTCCGATTCTTCTGTTTCAAAAAATTTCTCAAAAACTGCTTTAGAAATTGGTTTTGGTTTTGGAGATTTCCTTTTCGAAAAAGCTAAAAATAATCCTGATATATTTTTCATCGGCTCAGAACCACATTTGAACGGAGTGTTGAATTTACTAGCCAAACTAGAAAAGGAACCTCTACCAAATTTAAAAATCTCACAAACTGATGTGAGAATTTTACTCGCCGATTTTCCTGAAGAATTTTTTGATGAGATTTTTATTTTATTCCCCGACCCTTGGCCAAAGCTAAAGCATTTCAAAAGAAGATTAATTAATTCTGAATTTTTAGATTTTTTATCTAAGAAAATTAAATCAAAACCTGTTGGAAAACTAACAATCGCAACTGATCATGATTCTTACAAAACATGGATCTTATCAGCTATTTCAGAAAATAAATCTTTCAAATGGTTAGCCGAAAGTAAAAAAGATTGGCAAATATTTCCCGATTGGTGGACAATTACAAAATATCAAAAAAAGGCTGCCGCTGAAGATCGCGTGTCAGTTATTTTCAATCTAATCAAGAATGTCTGAACTTTTAAAAATCTTGCCCGCGGTTAGAGGAATCTATCGCACTGACGCTGAGCTAAAAAATTGGTTTAATATTACAACCAAAGCTGAAGTTCTGTTTCGCCCTAAAGATATTGAGGATTTACAATTTTTCCTAAAAAATATTTCCAAAGAAATTTCAGTCACAGTTCTTGGCGCTGCTTCAAATGTGATTATTAAAGATAGTGGAATTGCCGGAGTTGTGATTAGACTTGGTGGAGAATTTGCCAAAATTTCTCACAAAGAAAATTTGATAGAAGTTGGCGCAGCCTGCCTTTGTGGCAATGCCGCACTTTATAGCCAAAATGCCGCTTTAACTGATTTAGAATTTTTATCAGGAATTCCCGGATCAATTGGTGGCGCACTAGCCATGAATGCGGGATGTTATGGATCAGACATGTCGCAAGTTTTAGTTAGCGCTAAAGCTGTGGATTTGAATGGTGATTTAGCGATTCTAGCAAGATCTGATTTTGAATTTGCTTATCGTGAAAATAAGATTGCCAAAAAATATATTTTTGTGGAAGCAACTTTAAAAGGCAGCGAATCTAGCTCAGAAGTGATTGCGAAAAATATTTCTGACCTAAATAAAAAAAGAGAAGAAGCTCAACCAATTCGCGCTAAAACTGGAGGCAGCACATTTAAAAATCCATCAATGGATAGTTCTGCAAATATCGTTACTACAAAAAAAGCTTGGGAATTAATTGATGCTGCGGGCTGCCGTGGTCTTAAAGAAAATGATGCCCAAATTTCTGAAAAACATTGCAACTTCATGATCAATAATGGCAATGCTTCCGCACAAAATTTGATCGATCTAGGAAATAAAGTACAAAAATTAGTGAAAGAAAAAACCGGAATTAGTTTGGAATGGGAAATTAAAATTCTTGGATAATGCCTAAAAAATTTTCTTATTTGTCATTGTACCAAAAATTTACAATTTGCGAAAGAAGGAAAATTATCACAATAAAGCAAAATTCTTTGTTGCAATTTTAAAAGCTATGGTGCAATTTACGACCCTATCTTTACCTGTCCAAGGTTTTTCTTTATTTTCTTCTTCAAAAAAATTTAAAAAAAACATGAAAAAACTTTCTTCATTTTTAGCTAGAATAGCTCTTTTATCATTTTGTCTTTTAGCAGTTGCTCCAGCAATTGTTCCAGTTTTATCAGAAGCTAATGCAGGAAGTGCGATTAGTGGTGATGTGAACGATAACGCTTTAGTTACTACAATGTGTAAAGCTATGCAGCTTGTTACTGGTAACGCTGGTAAAGCTTTCGCAGCTTTCGCTATCATCTCAATGGGTATTGGTTTCTTCACTGGTAAGATCTCTTGGGGTTTGATGATCGGTCTTGCACTTGGTATTGCTGCAATGTTCGGTGCTCCAACTATCGTTTCTGCTCTTAGCGGTAAAAACGCTTATGACTGCGATTAGTCGATATAAATTAAAATTTAAAAAACAAAAATATGTCTAGAAGATGTGAATTGCTGGGTACTGGCGTTATGAGTGGAAACAAGGTTTCTCACTCGAATCGTAAAACCAGAAGAAGATTTTTACCAAATCTTAAAACTATGTCTTTCAAAAGTGACACTATCGGTGCTGATTTATCTTTAAAAATCACTACCGCTACTTTGAGAACTATAAATAAATATGGTAATATCGACTCTTTCTTAGTTAACTGCCGTCACGCAAAACTTACTGATTTGGGTAAAAAACTTAAAACTCAAATTAAGAAAAAATTAGTAAAACTTGGTAAATTTGACGAAGTAAAAATCGTTAGAGTTAAAAAAGTTTTAGCTAAAAGAGAAGCTTAGTTTTATTTTAAAAGATTTAGAAAATAAAAAACCGACTCCCTAAAAAGAGTCGGTTTTTTATTGGAAAATTTTAGAAGTAACGAAAGAGTAAAATCTCATGATAACTATACCAAAGTAAAAATCTTTACTCTCAATAAAGTTTGTTTGGTATGTGGGGTCCCCACAAAGTGGGGCGCCGTTCGTACGGCGTAAAATAAAAACTATACCAAACTAAAGATATTTAGTTTGGTATAGGCACTGCGAGCCAAGGATGACAAGTGTTTTGTGTGAGATATGAGAGGCTAATTACCCAGAATTTATTAAATTGATTTATTAAAATTCCTAGAAAAATTATTTAATCTTTTTCGATGCGATAAATGCTTTGATATCCTCAATCACATAATCTTCAAGATTGCCTTGATAGCGCAGGATTACATTACCTTCGGGGTCAATTACTAAAGTTTCAGGAACTGCGTCTAAGCCCATGATTTTTGTGAATAAAGCTTTGTTGTCAGAAGCAACTTTTACAAAAGGATTACCGCTTTTGGTAAGATAATTTTTGGTATTTTGATTAATATCGCGCCAAGCCACGCCGTAAATATCAACAATTCCAAAATCTTTTAAACGCATTAAATTTTCATGTTCAGCGCGGCAAGTTGTGCACCAAGAGGCGAAAAAATTTATCAGAGAATATTTGCCAATTAAATCTTTGTTTGAAAAAGGCTGACTCTCATCATAAAGATTAGGCAAAGAAAATTCTGGCAAGATAATCTTTTCCTTCACAAATCCAGTAATCGCTTCATTATCTTTTTTTACAGATGCATTCTCCTTTGCAGCTTGTTGCTTTAAGTTGATTTTGTAAGTTGAGATTCCCGTAACACAAACCAGAAAAATCAGCACTAAAAACGGCGTGTAATCGCTAAATTTTTTCATAATTTTTTGCTATATTAAAATGACTAAGAAGTTTTTTTTCACTCTAAAAAACACCGAAAATAAAGCAAGAAGAGGTGAAGTTGTAACTGCTCATGGCGTTATTCAAACTCCTGCTTTTATGCCGGTTGGAACTTCAGCAACTGTGAAAGCAATGAAAGTTAGTGATGTTAAAAAATCTGGCGCCGAAATAATTTTAGGCAATACTTATCATTTAATGTTACGCCCAACAGCAGAGCTAATTGAGAAACTTGGCGGCTTGCATAAATTTATGGGATGGAACGGCCCAATTCTTACAGATTCAGGCGGATTTCAAGTTATGTCTCTTTCTAAAATTCGAAAAATTTCTGATGAAGGTGTAGAATTTTCTTCGCATTTAGATGGCTCGAAACATTTTGTCAGCCCAGAAAGATCAATTGAAATTCAGCATATGCTGGGCAGCGACATCACGATGATTTTTGATGAATGTATCCAATTTCCCGCAACTTTTGAACAGACCCAAAAAGCTATGGAGCGTTCAATTTCTTGGGGGGCAAGATCTAAAGCGGCTTTTAAAGAAAGAGATGGTTATGGAATTTTTGGAATTAACCAAGGTGGAACTTTTAAAGATTTGCGCGAAATTTCTGCCGCAAAATTAGTTGAGATTGGTTTTGATGGATATGCGATTGGTGGCTTGGCTGTGGGCGAAGGACAGAAAATTATGTTTGAAGTTTTAGATTATACTCCCGACTTTTTACCAAAAGATAAGCCAAGATATTTGATGGGCGTGGGCAAGCCTTCAGATATTGTGGGCGCGGTGCTTCGCGGTGTAGATATGTTTGATTGTGTAATTCCGACGCGCTCAGGAAGAACTGCTCAGGCTTTTACCCGAAATGGCACGATGAATATTAGAAATGCAAAATTTCATGATGATGCGAAACCTTTAGATGATAAATGTGGTTGTTATGCCTGCGTGAATCATAGTCGAGCTTATTTGCATCATTTAACCAAGGCTAATGAAATTTTGGCGGCTATGCTGACGACAGAGCATAATATTTTTTATTATCAGGATTTGATGAAGGATATTCGCGCCGCAATTGAAGAAAACCGATTCATAACTTTTGCCAAAGATTTTATGGAAAAGTTCGGAGATGAAGTGGTTGAAGAGGAAGCTGTAGTTTTTTAAAAATTTTTAATGAGAAATTTTAATCGCCTTTCCCACAACTTCACCAACTGCTTTGGCGCTGCGCGCCTTATTTACAGCGTAATCTTTAGCTTTGGTAAGATATGGCAATGCAATCATAATCAAAGTTATGATTAACAAAATTCTAAACATTTGAAATCCTGCAAATTAGGGAAATTGGGTAATTGACTATTTCGACTGTAACAACAAAATTCTAGTAAGATATTGAATCTGTTTATGTTTCACGATTATAACCTACATATCTAACTCCCTTTATATAAATCACTATTTTTAAAATGACTAAAATAGCCCTCATTAAAGCGCGCGAAATTCTTGATTCTCGCGGATTCCCAACTCTAGAAGCAGAAGTTATTTTAAAAGATGGCACAGTTGCTTTAGCTGCAGTTCCATCTGGCGCATCCACTGGAAGCCTTGAAGCATGCGAACTTAGAGATGGAGATCCTAAAAGATTTTTAGGAAAAGGCGTTTTAAAAGCTATGGAAAATGTTACTAAAATAATTTCACCAAAGCTGGTTGGCCTTGATACAACTGATCAAAGAGCCATTGATAATTTGATGATTGAAATGGATGGCACTGAAAATAAATCTAATCTTGGTGCAAATGCTATTTTGGCCGTGTCTTTAGCGGTTGCAAAGGCCACTGCAATTTCAAATAAAATTCCACTTTTTGAACATCTTGGTGGTTTAGAAGGCTGTGTTTTACCAGTTCCGATGATGAATATTATTAATGGCGGCAAACATGCTGACAATAAAATCGATATTCAAGAATTTATGGTGATGCCAGTTGAAGCAGCCTCTGTGCGAGATTCAATTCGCATTGGTGCCGAAATTTTTCAGCATCTAAAATCACTTCTAAAAAAAGATGGATACAACACCAATGTTGGCGATGAAGGCGGCTTCGCACCAAACTTAAATTCTACGGCGCAAGCTTTGGATTATGTTTCAAGAGCAGTTGAAAAATCTGGCTATACTTTGGGCAAAGAAGTTTTGCTGGCACTGGACGCCGCATCAACCGAATTTTACAAAAACGGTAAATATAATTTAGAAGGCGAAGGAAAAATTTTGAGCAGCGATCAGCTAGTTCGTTATTATGAAGACTTGGTGAATAACTATCCAATTTTCTCAATCGAAGATGCTTGCGCGGAAGATGATTATGATGGTTGGAAAAATTTAACTGCTGCTTTGGGTAAAAAAATTCAATTAGTGGGCGATGATTTATTCGTAACTAATCCAAAAATTATTGCGCGCGGAATTGAAGAAAAAATGGCCAATGCAGTTTTGATTAAATTCAATCAAATCGGCACTTTAAGCGAAACTTTAGATGCCATCGCAATGGCGAAAGCTGCGGGTTACAATAATGTAATTTCTCACAGATCTGGAGAAACTGAAGATACTACAATCTCTCATATCGCCGTTGCAACTAATGCCGGACAAATCAAAACTGGATCACTTTGCAGATCAGACAGAACTGCAAAATATAATGAATTGATCCGCATTGAAGAATATTTAAACCAAGATGCCCGTTACGCTGGCACCTCAATTTTAAAAAATAATTCCTAAATTTATGACCAACAGAATCAGTTTTTTAAATGGCGAATTTTTACCTCACGAAAAATGTTTCGTTCATATTGAAGATCGTGGTTTTCAATTTGCTGATGGCGTTTATGAAGTTACGCTTTTTAAAAACGGCCGTTTAATTGATGGGGAGCCTCACATTGACAGGCTTTTCAGAAGTTTGAACGAGATGAAAATTGAACATAATTTTAAGAAAGAAGATTTGCTTAAAATGCAAATTGAGCTTTTCGAAAAAAATAAAATGGCTGAAGGAATTTGCTACATTCAAATCACAAGAGGTGCCACAAATCGCGTTCCTTTCTTTCCAAAAAATTTAACCCCAACAATTTCTGCAACTGTTGCTTTGGGCAAAAAATTAACACCAGAAGAATTTGAAAAAGGCGTTTCTGCAATGACTCATGAAGACATTCGTTGGAAGCGTTGCGACATTAAATCTGTGGCTTTATTTGCTTCGAGTTTTCTAAATCAAAAAGCTAAAGATTTAGGATTTGATGATGCAATTTTTGTGCGCGACGGTGTTGTCACAGAAGGAAGTTTTGCCAATGCATTTATTGTGGATGCTAATGATACACTAATTACTAAAGCGCCTGACAACCTTATTTTGTGCGGTATTACAAGAAATCGTTTGATTGAACTTGCTAAGAAAGAAGGAGTTAAAGTTGAAGAAAGAAATTTTAGCGTGGCAGAAATGATAAACGCGAAAGAAGTGTTTTTGACTAGTTCTAGCTTGATTTTAAGACCAGTTACAAAAGTTGATGGGAAGGTGATTGGATCAGGAAAAGCTGGGGAAGTTGCGAAGAAATTATCGGATTTGTATCAGGGATTTATTGGGTAAAAAAAGCAACTCGTCCTTTATAAAAATCGTCATCCTTGGCCTGAAAGGCCGAGGATCTCATGAGTTTGGCTTTAGAGTTTAAGGCTCATGAGATCCTCGGCTCTGCGAGCCAAGGATGACGGCCGTGTAAAGACCACTCTTTCTCTACTTCATCTCCCTCAAAAACTCCCCAAAATGTGACTTAGTTTCAGAATTTTTTTCTAAGAATTCTCTCAAAGAATTTTTACATTTCACAAAAGAATCTTTGCTCATCGAACCTGTGTGATGCTGATAAGTTAAATAAAGCAAATAAGTATTAATAACATCAGTTTCGCAGTAATTTCTAATCTCTTGCAACTTACCATCGTCAAACATTTGCATCACTTGCGAACCATCTACGCCAATTTTACCAGGCAATGAAAAGGCCGCGCAAAGTTCATTCATTTTCATTTTTGCAGAAGCGCCAAAATCAGAAAAAGCATCAGCCAAATCGCAGTGCCAATCTAGAGAAAATTTCTGATTGTAATTATTCCATTTGTCGCCGCTTTTATAAAGCCAAGCCGCTTCAATTTCATTTTTCATCGCGGCATATTTTAACACAGGCAAATCAAAATTCTTGCCGTTAAAACTTACTAAACGCGAAGAATGTTTTTTTAAATGGGCGAAAAATCCTTTTACCAAATCGGCCTCCGAGCTTGCTAAATCTCCGCCTGAGCGAATATCTTTAATTTGATAAAATTCTTGGCCGCCAAAATCCCGCACTATTTCCGCTTCCAAAAAACTAATTGCCACCACTTGGTGAAAGGCTTGGCGCAAAAAAGAATTTTTGCCATCGGTAATTTTTAAATGATAATTGGTTAAAGCTTCGCGCAATTCATTTTTATCATCGCTTTCCAAATCAAGAAGTCTTTTAGCAGCGGCCGTGTCAGGAATCGTCTCAATATCAAAGACAAATAAATTTTGATGTTGCATTTAGAGGTGGTTAAAATTGAAATTAAGAAATCGAATTTGAATAACTTAAAAACTGACAAAAAATGCAAGCAATTATTATCCAAAAAACTGGCGACTCTTCTATTTTAAAAGTCACAAAGGCTGAAGATCCAAAACCAAAAAAGAATGAAGTTGTAGTAAAACATACCGCAATTGGTGTGAATTTTTTCGATGTTTGTTTTCGTCGTGGCCAATATAAAATCAATAACATGCCTGCAACTCTTGGATTTGAAGCTTGTGGTATTATTGAATCAGTTGGTTCGGATGTAGTAGATTTTAAAGTTGGTGATCGCGTTGCTTACGCCACAGGCCCAATTGGCGCTTACACTGAAAAAAGAGCAATTAACCAACATCACTTAATTGTTCCTCCACAAAATTTAACCGATGTGCAAGTTGCAGGTTCTTTGGCTAAAGGCTTGATGGCTCACGCTTTGCTTCACCGCGTTTATATTGCGGTTAGATCAAAAAGAATTTTAGTTCACGCGGCCGCCGGCGGCGTTGGTCACATTCTGTGCCAATGGGCCAAACATTTAGGATTAGAAATTATCGGAACTGTTGGAGATGATAAGAAAATCGCTATGGCGCAAGCAAATGGCTGCACTCATGTAATTAATTACAAAACCAAAGACTTAGTTTCGGAAGTTGCTAGAATTACCAATAACGAAGGTGTGGGAGTAGTTTATGACGGGGTTGGCAAAGACACTTTAAAAAAATCTTTAGAATGTTTATGGCCAATGGGAATGTGCGTTAGTTACGGCGAAGCTTCGGGAAGCACTGATGCCTTAGATTTAAATTTACTTGTAACCAACTCACTTTACATCACTCGCCCAACTCTTGCGCTTTATAAGGCTAATAGAATTGAACTTACCTTATCTGCTAATGAAGTTTTTGGCGCGATTGAAAGAAAAGTTATCAATCCACAAATCACAACTTACGCTTTTAAAGATGCCGCTAAAGCTCATCAAGCTTTAGAAAGCCGTTCTAGCACAGGTTCTATAGTTCTTACTCTTTAAATTATCTTTCACGATTTCATTCTCCGTTCGTGGGAATGAAATCTAGAAAAGTCCTTAATTATTCATATCTCAAAATCTCAGCCGGATTGGCTTTGCTGGCTTTGTAAGCCGGATAAAGTGTGGCCAAAAAAGAAATCACCAAAGCCATTCCCACAATCAAAACCACATCTGAAACAAAAACTTTTGAAGGCAAAGTTGACAGGAAATAAATTGCTGGATTAAACAAAGCGGTGTCGGTGAAAGATTCTAGCCACAGCTTGATGCCGTTGATGTTGGCTGAGAAAACCACGCCAATTATAAGGCCCAAAAATGTGCCAACAAAACCAATTGAAGATCCGCAAATTAAGAAAATTCTCATAATTGAACCTTTGGTCATGCCAAGAGTACGAAGCAGCGCGATGTTTTTATTCTTGTCATTAACAAGCATAATCATGCTGGAAATAATGTTGAAAGAGGCCACAATTATGATCAAAGTTAAAATCAAAAACATCACGGTGCTTTCCACTTTTAAAGCATCGATGAAGCCTGAATTTGATTGCTGCCAATCCACTGTATAAAGATCGGGATATTTCACTAAAATTTTATAAAGATGATCTTTCACTTCATCTAATTTCGTGGCGTCATTTACAAAAATTTCAATGCCCGAAGCAGAAGCAGGAAAACGAAAATGAATTTGAGCCATGTCAAAATTCATGAAAACGGTGGTTGAATCATATTCGTAAAGTCCGCTTTCAAAAACCCCCGCCACATCATAAGTTTTGATTCGTGGAATAGCTCCAACTATGGTTTCGCTGGTTTCTGCCGAAATAATTTTAAGCTGATCTCCAACTTTCAAATTCATATTTCTGGCCACAGCCGAGCCAATTAAAACACCTTTTCTATCTAAAATTCCTTCCGCTGAACCACCGGTAATATTGTCCGAAATTAATTTTTTATTCTTCAGATCTTCCAATTTTATTCCCTTAATCAAACCGCCACCATTCTTAGCTTTTGATGATAGCATCGCTTGGCTTTCAACAATCGGATTTGAATATTTCACACTCGGAATTTTTTTAACTTCCTCCACCAATCCATCAAAATCTCTAATCTGTTGATTCTTGCTATAAATCGTCAAATGCGAATTCACACCCAAAATTCGCCCCACCAATTCATAACGAAAACCATTCATCACCGACATCACAATAATCAAAGTCGCCACCCCAATCATAATCCCCACAAAAGAGAAAATCGCGATAACCGAAATGAATCCTTCTTTACGCTTTGAACGCAGGTAACGCGATGCGATTAGAAATTCTAGTTTTGAGAACATGTTATAAGTAATTCGGATTTTTAGAATTTTGGTTTGTTTGGTTTTGCAAAATCATACTTTTTGAAGTTTCAAAAAAGATTGATCACTCTTTGGGTTTTTGTTTTATTTATCAAAGACTCTTTCATAGATTCGACCTTTAAAAAGAGCTCATCGTAAGTCAAAATATCAACATTTTTTGAGTTTTCTCTTATTATTTCAAAAGCTTCTCTTTGTTCATCATCTTTTAAGCTACCAGAATCTCCTATCAAAAGTATGCACTTAATTCCTCCGCAATTTAAACCATTTTGAAGATTAAGATTTTTTAGTAATTTTGTCTTCTGATCCAAAACCTGAGATATTCCGCCGCTAAGATGACTAGATGCTGAGTATGTACTTCTATATTTACTTACAATTTCAGCAATTGGAGTTTTTATCTCTATAAAAGAGATGGATTTTGTTTTTGGATTTTTGTACAAGAAATCACCAATCACACCTCTCTCATTACTAATTGTTTTTCCACCGCAGTAAGGCTTATCCTCAAAAAAAATATAAGGAGAGCTAAATATCGTCGAAAGAATTTGTTGATTTTCTTTAAAATATTTTTGCCAAAATTCCTCTTCTTTTCGACCTTTATTTTTTTCATAAAACTTCAAAAAATCCTGAATATTGCTACTTGGAAGATCCTCGTCTACAAAATCAATTTCATCAAAATTCTTACCGATATTTTTTTCACATTTTTCTAGAAAAATCTTCAATTTTTTTAGAACCTCTGGCTTGTCAAGCTGAATAGAGGTCAAACTTCCGCCATTTATTTTCTCTGATATTATATGCTTATTTTGAGCTTTTTTATCCAAATTTTTCCAAATTTCTAATGTAGCAGTAAAATGATGATATGTTCTTGATTTTGAATCTGGTATAAAAAGCGCTCTGATTTTAAAGGTTTGGTAAGTAAAATCGCCGCTTTTAGCTTCCATAAGTACAGAGCTCGCTGTTGCAAATCCTTTTCCAACTTTATTAAATTCAATTTCATTTTTCATGCAGAACTCTCACGGTTTATTAATGACTCACGCTGGAAGGATTTTGTAACTCCCTCCGCATGTTCATTGTCGTTTGTTATTTTGGTTTCGTTGCTCAAGGTTTTTAATAATTTTGAGATGAAAATTAAGACGGGGTCAGGAGACCCCGTCTTGCATTAGTCTGCCTTGCTTTGAGCTTAACTGTCATTTCGAGCATAGCGAGAAATCTCATGAGGCTTGGGAGAGAAGTCTCATGAGGTCTCTCACTTCGTTCGAGATGACAGCGTGTGAGATACTTAAAAACTAAGAAACACCTTTTGAAGTTGAATATTCAAAATGAAAAATCTGATCTGGATGAACAATTTTGTAAATATCGTGGCAAGCAGTTGCTGCTTCAGCGAAGCCATTCAAAATCAGCTTCAATTTATTTTTGTAAGTGATGATGTCGCCAACTGCGTAAACTCCTTCAACTGAACTGCGCATTGTTGAAACATCAACTTCAATGTTATTTTTGTTAAGGTTTAAACCCCAATCAGCAATTGGGCCAAGCTCCATTGCTAAACCAAAAAATGGCAGCAAATAATCAGCTTCTAATTCTTTAACATTGCCCGCAAAATCTTTCACCAAAACTGCTTCAAGCTTGCCGTCAAGCCCTTTCAAACCATCAAGCTGATAAGGAATTACCATTTCTATTTTTCCTGAATCTGCCAATTTTTTTAATTGATCGGCACTTTCTGGCGCGCATCTAAATTTGTCGCGACGATGCACCACAAAAACTTTTTTGGCAATTCCTGCCAAACCAATCGCCCAATCAACGGCAGAATCTCCGCCACCAGCAATCACCACATTTTTATCAGCAAATTCTGCTTTAGAACGAATTGAATAGAAAACCGATTTTCCTTCAAATTCTTCAATTCTGGCAAGCGGTGGGCGGTTCGGGCCAAAGGCTCCGCAACCAGCAGCAATGATCACAGCTTTGCAAATAATTGTGGTATGTTTGGAAGTTGTAACGGCGAAAGTTCCGTCAGCATTTTTTACAAATTTTTCTACTCTTTGATTCAAGTGATAGACTGGTTCAAATGGGCGCGCTTGCTCTTCTAATTTTTCAATTAATTCACTGGCCAAAATTGAAGGATGAGCCGGAATATCATAAATTGGCTTTTCTGGATAAAGCGCTTGGCACTGCCCGCCAATTACTTCTAGTGAGTCGATTACATGACATTTTATTTTTAACATTCCTGCTTCAAAAACAGAAAATAAACCAGTTGGGCCAGCGCCAATAACAACTAGATCGGTTTTATAAATTTCAGTCATTTTAAAATTTAAATGAATTGCTTGGAAGGAAAGCTGGCCAAGTTAAGTTTCACTTCGCAAAAACACAAGTTTGCAAATCAACTGCTTGATTTTAAGCATCACGATAAATATCTTCAGCCGCGTTTTCCAAAACATTTTTATCACTACATAAAAACTCAAAATCACCATTTATGAGCACCGCAACTATGGAAAAGATTTACTTAAATAATCCAATAAAAATTCTTCACCGCCTTAAAGAGGCTGGATTCACACAAGAACAAGCTGAAGCTCGGGTGGAAATTTTTACTGATTATTTAGATCACAACATCGCTACAAAACAAGATCTCAAAGAACTTCGTTTCGAACTAAAAGAAATGGAAATGAGAATAACCATAAAAACCGCTTCAATAGTTGGTTCAATTATGGGTTTCTTCTTTCTTTTAGAAAAATTTTTTTAGAATTTTATCTAAACATTAGACAAAAATTCTAGGCAAGCCTGCCTGTAAACTTCCTTTTTGCAAAGCCTTGCATTAACTAGAAAAATAAAAACAAAACTATGCTTAAGACCGCAACTTTGGGCTTCCCAAGAATTGGTGCTAATCGTGAACTTAAAAAAGCTGTTGAAAGCTATTGGAAAGGCGCGATTTCTCGTGACGAATTAAAACAAGCCGCATCAGAAATTAAGGCTAAAAACTGGCAAACTCAAAAAGCAGCCGGCATCAGCTTTATCCCATCAAATGACTTCTCATTTTATGATCACATTTTAGGAACTATCACGCTTTTCGGCGCTGTTCCATCTCGCTTTAAATTTGAAGGCGGAAATGTTGATTTAGACCTTTACTTCGCAATGGCCCGAGGAAAACAAGATCTTGGTGCACAAAAAGACGGCATCGATGTGACTGCAATGGAAATGACTAAATGGTTCGACACTAACTACCATTACATTGTTGCTGAATTTAACGCGAACCAAAAGTTCAAACTTTCTTGCACCAAAATTTTCGACGAATATGAGGACGCAAAAAAACTTGGAGTTGAAACCAGACCAACAGTTATCGGACCAGTTAGTTTCTTGCTTCTTGGCAAAACAACTTCTGAATTCAACAAATTAGATTTGCTTGAAAATCTTCTTCCTGCTTACCAAGAACTTTTCGCTAAATTACAAGAAATTGGCGTTCAAGAAGTTCAAATCGACGAACCTTATTTGGTTACAGATTTGTCAGCTGAAGAAATCAAAGCTTACATTTCTGCTTACCAACAAATCAGAAAATTTGCAGGTCCATTAAAGTTACATTTAGCAACTTACTTCGACACTTTAGGCGACAATGCTGAATTAGCTTTCAACCTTGGCACAGATTCAGTTCATGTTGATTTAGTTCGCGCGCCTGAACAATTCGAACAAGTTCTAAAACTTGTAAAACCAAACCAATCTTTATCTCTTGGTTTAGTTGATGGCAGAAATATCTGGATCAATAATTTCGAAAACTCGATCAATATTGCTAAAAAAGCGGTTGAATCTCTAGGAAAAGATCGTGTGATCATCGCGCCTTCTTGCTCATTAATTCACACTCCAACTGATTTGGCTTCAGAAGAAAAATTAGATGCTGAATTGAAATCTTGGTTGTCTTTTGCTACTCAAAAACTTTCTGAACTTGCTGTGATTGCAAAAGCTGCTGACGCTGAAGAATCAAAAGTAAGTGCTGAAATTGCTGCTAATAAAAAAGCAATTGAAGCAAGAAAAACTTCTCCAAGAATTCATAACCAAGAAGTTAAAAAAAGAGTTGCTGCAATTACTGATTCTTTAATGAATCGCAAAAGCGGTTACTCTCAAAGAAAAGAAATTCAAGCTCATCACATTTCTTTACCAATTCTTCCAACTACAACAATCGGCTCATTCCCACAAACTAAAGAAGTTAGAAAAAATCGCGCTGAATTTAAAGCGGGTAAAATTTCTGCTGAAGCATATGATCAATTCATCAAAGAAGAAACTGCTCGCACAGTGAAATTCCAAGAAGAAATTGATTTGGATGTTTTGGTTCATGGCGAATTCGAAAGAAACGACATGGTAGAATATTTCGGTGAACAATTGGCCGGATTCTTCTTCACTCAAAATGGTTGGGTACAAAGCTACGGAAGTCGCTGCGTTAAACCTCCAGTTATTTTCGGTGATGTTTCTCGACCAACTCCAATGACTGTTGAATGGGCAAAATATGCACAAAGCCTGACTAAAAAAATCATGAAAGGCATGTTGACTGGTCCAATCACAATCTTGCAATGGTCTTTCGTTCGCGATGATCAGCCAAGAAAAGACACTGCTTTGCAAATTGCTTTCGCAATTCGTGATGAAGTTTGTGATTTGGAAGATGCTGGAATTAAGATCATTCAAATTGATGAAGCAGCTTTAAGAGAAGGCCTTCCAATCAGAAAATCTAAATGGGCCGCTTATTTGAAATGGGCTGTTGAAGCTTTCAGAATCAGCGCTTCAGGTGTTGATGATCGCACTCAAATTCACACTCACATGTGCTATTCTGAGTTCAACGACATCATCTCTTCTATTGCCGACATGGACGCCGATGTAATTTCAATTGAAACTTCTCGTTCAAATATGGAATTGCTAAACGCTTTCATCAATTTCAAATATCCAAATGAAATTGGACCTGGCGTTTACGACATCCACTCTCCAAGAGTTCCTAAGCAACAAGAAATGGAAGATCTAGTTAACAAGGCTTTAGATGTATTAAAGCCTGAACAAATTTGGATTAACCCAGATTGCGGTCTAAAAACTCGCGATTGGCCAGAAACTAAATTAGCCTTGAAACAAATGGTTGATGCCACAAAAGTTTTGAGAGCTAAGATTCAGTAATCTTCTTTCTCCATCATCCCTCGTCATCCTTGGCTCGCAGAGCCGAGGATCTCATGAGGCTTGAGTAAAGATATAAATAACTAACCGACTCATAAGAAATTATGATTCGGTTTTTTATTGCATGAACAAAAACCTCCGGCCCGCGCGTGCCTCAGGTTTGGGAGTGCATGCACACTTGCTAAAAAAATATAAAGCCGTCATAAAAAAACAGTTCATCGAAGTAAAAAACCAATGAAGAAAAATTGGCTAAAAATAAAGCCAAAAGAAATATTCTGAATTTTTTTAATAAAAAACTCTACCTCTCCTCAAGCCTTCAAAACAGAGGATATGCCATATATTTCTTAAATAAATTAACTTCTAAACCACAACCATAAGTAGAAATATTTGTCATCACATCAACTTTGGATTGGTAGACATATTTTTTTTTAAAATAACAATCCCCCTCCAATATTTGGTTTTCACCACCAACCAAATATTCACCACCAAAACCCACACCACAAATAAACCTTGCCACAACAAACCTTGGGTTTTCACCACAGCCCAGAAATACACACACCACAAAGCCCGAACCACGAACAAACTTTTTACAAAATATCAAAATATAATTTGATATTCTCTTAATTTTAAACACCCAAAAACTCGCCCCAATGGTCGCAAAAATAAAAACCTTTGCCTATCAAGGCGTTGATGTTGTTGAAATTGATGTGCAAGTAAAAATCTCTGATGGAATGCCAAATTTCACCATTGTGGGCCTGCCAGATAAAGCTGTTGGCGAATCTAAAGAAAGAGTGCGCGCCGCCATTTCATCAACTGGCTTGCCTTGGCCTTATAAAAAAATCACCGTTAATTTAGCACCAGCCGATTTACAAAAAGAAGGTGGCCATTTCGACTTACCAATTGCACTAGGAATTTTAATTGAGATGGGAATTTTAGAACAAAAATCGGTGAATGATTTTTTTGTTCTGGGCGAACTTTCCTTAGACGGCGCAATCAACGCCATTAATGGCACAATCTCGGCTTCAATTGGCGCTAATCAAAGAAATCATGGAATTATTTGCCCAAAAATAAATGGCAAAGAAGCCGCTTGGGCGGGTGATTTAGAAATTCTTGCCGCACCAGATTTAATTGCCCTGATCAATCATTTTAAAGGCGAACAATTTTTGGCGCGCCCTGAAAATAAAAAGCATTTTGAGAAAATTTCTTATCCAGATTTAGCCGATATTAAAGGCCAAGAAGCCGCCAAACGCGCTTTAGAAATTGCGGCAGCCGGTGGACATAATATTTTATTAATAGGGCCTCCAGGAACTGGGAAATCGATGCTTGCTTCTAGATTAGCGGGAATTTTACCTGCACCCGAATTAGATGAGATTCTCGAAATCAACATGATTCACAGCATCAGCGGCCAAATTCTAGATGGCAAATTAATAACTCACCGCCCTTATCGCGATCCACATCATTCTTGCTCAATGCCTGCAATGGTTGGTGGCGGCACCAAAGCCAAACCGGGTGAAGTTTCTTTATCTCACAATGGCGTGCTTTTTTTAGATGAATTGGCTGAATTTCCGCGCCAAGTTTTAGATTCATTAAGACAACCTTTAGAAACAGGAAATGTCAGTGTTTCGCGAGTTAATTCTCGCATCACTTATCCAGCCAATTTTCAATTAGTAACCGCAATGAATCCTTGCCGCTGCGGCTATTTGGGTGACGGCGCTAGAGAATGTAAAAAAGCCCCAACTTGTGGCGAAGATTATAAAAATAAAATTTCCGGGCCCCTGCTTGATCGCATCGACATTTCCATCAATGTGCCACAAGTTGATATTTTTGCTAATAATGCTGTAAGAGGAGAAGGTTCAGAAGCAATTGCGGCAAGAGTTTTGCGAGCAAGAAATTTGCAAAGAGAAAGATATGCAAAAGAACCAGCAATGGAAAAATCGCCTAAAATAAATTCACGAATTGACGGAAAAACTTTAGAAAAATTTACTGAACTTGATGAGGCTTGCCAAAAAATTTTACAAAAATCGATTGAGAAAATGGCCACTTCAATGCGCGGAATCACCAGAATTTTAAGGGTTGCGCGCACCATTGCCGATTTGGAAGAAAGCGAAATGATCCATCCGCATCATTTGCTGGAAGCAATTTCTTATCGCCGGAAAATTTAGAAAGAATCAATTTCTTCTAAAATAACTTTCCGCATTCTTTCAACATCACTCAATTGTGGCGCATGTCCGCAATTTTTAAAAATTTCTAAACGGAAATTTTTGATTCTGTTTTTAAAATATTGAGCTTGGCTTTCATGAACAATCATATCGCCCGCGCCTTGGAAAAACAGAGTTCGCGGCCAAGTTTCTGAAGTTTTAGAAAAATCGATATCAAAACAAGAAAATTTTTTCAATTCATCAAGCCAATAAACTAAGCCGTCAAAATTTTTATCATTTACTTCTAAATGGCGGGCAATTTCTGCGGCGTTGCGATCATTCATCGCGGTTAAAATGGAAAATTTTTTTAGAGTTTGGCTTGGGGCTTTCACAAGATTGTTGCGAAATTCTGAGAAAGTATTTTGCGTCATCGCCGCCGTAATTTTTTTATCTTTCACCATTTGAAATGGCGGCGCGATTAGAATTAATAATTTTGGAGCAAGAATTTTTTGTTCAATTAAGCGAATAGCCAATTGCCCACCAAGGCTCCAACCAATTAGAATTTCAGGATTTAGATTTTGGGATTTTACTAGAGAGAAAAATTCTTCCGCCTTGGTAAGTGCTGAATAGTCAATTGAGGACACAAAAAAAGGGTCAAAATTTGATTCCTCGAAAATAAATTCAAGAGAATCAAATTTTTGACCCCATCCTGATAAACAGAGAATTTTTTTAGGCAAATTTAATCACCTTTTAATTATTCAGCTTTTGGCTCTTCGGCTTTAGCACCACCAACGAAATCAAAATTACCAAATTTGCTTTTGAATTTAGTAACTCTTTCGTCATTAGCATTAATGAAGTTTTGACCTTTTTCTTGCCAAGCTGGATGATTTTTAGGATCAACATCCAATCTTAAAACATCGCCTTCTTTACCCCAAGTTGTAAGGATTTGAAATTTAGTTTTTTTATCAGTCATCACAACTTCAACTAAATGTTGTTTTGGATGAATATCACCTTGCGTGTTAGATGCTTCTTGTGCTTTAGCCATTTTCTTACCTGTATTTATGTAATTTGCTTTATGAATTTTAGACCTAGTTCAATCTAGGGAAATCTAAAAAGGGCGCGCATATTAGGATCAACTTTTTTTTAGTCAATGAGGCAATTTTAGAAAAATCTTGACATTGCTGGTCAAAAAATAAGAATGCACCTCCGACTTAATTATAAATAGATTTACTGAACTCTAAATCGTACCTCCGCAAGACTTGTCACACAGTCGGTCACATATATATAAATACAACCTCAGAAGTAAATTAAGATCGGGACATATTTAGTTAATAAAAAAGGTTTTTGATGAATAAGAATTATTTTGTACAAAAAAAGATGCGCGCTGTTTTTAGTTATTATGCGCTTTATGCCTTAAAGGCTGTAGTTCGCTTTAGCAAATTTGTTTTCGCTAAAAGAACTATTCTCTTTGTTACTAATCAAAAGATTAGAAGCATTAGCCTTGGCCCCATCTCGCAAATATGCATATTGTTCTCACTTGCTTATGTGGGAAATCTTTTCATGCAATCTTTAAGATTTGATAAAGTTATCAGCGAAAAAACTGAAGAAATCAGCAGATTAAAAACCACAAATAGCTATTTCGAAGAAGAATTTACTGTTGTGAATGAAAAGCTGCAAAAGGTTAATGAATATTTAATCGCAATCACTGGCGATAAACATCAAGTTAGCGCGCCAGAAAAAACTTTCAAACAGCCTCAAAATATTAAAGACGAAACTTTATCAAAGCCTGAAAAACGCACTTTGAATGAAGTTAAAAATGCTAATTATGCGCTTGACGATATTCAAAATATTGCTCGCGTGCGCATTAAACAAATTGAAGATGCGATTAATACCACGGGCTTAAATTTCAAAAAACCAGCTGTGGTTTCTAGCAAAAAATCTCGTGAAGAAAAAGTTATTTCTTTGAATGACAAGAAACACAATATGTCAGCTCATCAAGGTGGTCCATTAGCTCATGAATCAGATCCACTTGAAGTTCAACTTCAAACTGCTGAAGAAGAAGACTTGGATAAAAAATTAGCTAAAGCACAATTTGATGGCGAGTTCAATCAATTGATGTTCTTAGAAAAATTAACTACTGCGATTCCTCTTTCTAGACCGATGAAAAACTTTTATGTTTCAAGTGGTTTTGGCGGCAGAGCAGATCCTTTAACTCATGGTCATGCCGTTCATAAAGGATTAGATTTTGTGGGGCCAAAAAATGCTAAAATTCTTAGTCCATCAATTGGCAAAGTTGTGTTGGCTGGGAAATTTAGTGGTTATGGAAATGCCGTTGTAATTGATCATGGTTATGGAATTACAACTCGTTACGGACATCTGTCTTCTATTAATGTTTCAATTGGCCAAACAGTTACTAAGAACCAAGTAATTGCTACTCAAGGAAGCACTGGACGCAGCACTGGAGATCATTTGCATTACGAAGTGAGATATAAAAATACCCCATTAAATCCAAAAAAGTTTTTGGAAGCGGGTGATTCTTTATTTAAATTTAACGACGATAAAACACCTAGATATGTCAATAGCTAACCTTAAATCAAAAGCCTCTTCAATTGCTCAAAATAACAGCAGCTCAATTTCAAAAAAGATTGAAGTTTTTGGCCCAAAATCTATGCCAACAATTATTTCTAGAGACCTAAAGGTTGAAGGAGTTATTGTGAGCGCTGGATTAATTGAGATTGAAGGAACTATTAAAGGAACTATCCGCGGCAACTCTGTTATCTTAAGAGAAGATGGAATTATTGAAGGAGAAATTATCGCTGAATCTCTAAGTCTTAGAGGTCAATTTAGCGGCAACATTCAAGCCAAAAATATCAATATTTCTAGCAAGGCTAGAATCAACGGCGTCATCGAATATAATCTACTTTCTGTGGAAGATGGCGCTTGTATTGATGGGCAGTTTAAGAAGATGGAGAGTTAGTTAGTTCTCCTGCATCACTTCCATCTCCACACAAAATTTCATCTCGAACGAAGAGAGGGGTCTCATTAGTTTCGGTATCTATACCAAATAAACTATTTCTAGATTTGGTATTTATAATCCAAACTAACTTCATCTTTTTGGCTAAAAATTGCAAAAAGCCTCAAGTTGTATGAGTATACAACTTTCATTTTTTACAATTTTTATCTCAAAAATATTTTGTTAGTTCGG
>CAMCME010000031.1 GCA_945875925.1 Rickettsia typhi
AAAAATTATCAAAACTGCGAACCAAAACGCAGAAAAAATCAAAAAAATTCCAAAAAAATTCCAAAAAAATTGAGTAGGAAATTGCTAAAAGTTCTGAGTTAGATTTTTTTAGTTTAAATTTTTTTGGAAGTTAGATTTGCGACAGGCTCGTAATACCAATTCCAAATTGTCGGCGTGATAAAATAAAGGTGCTGGTTAAATCCTTGGTGGATGCGGTTTTTTGGCATTTCGAACTCGTGGGTTTTGATGGTTTGGTTTGTGATGATTTTAACTTCTAAAGGCGATTTTGTTTTGTTGATTTTGGAACTGAACGTGAGGACGGGGTTACAAACCCCGTCCTGCTTGGGGAGCAGCCACTTTTAAAAATGGCATAAAGTGCGATCAATAGTGACTACAGTATACGGAGTCATATCCCGAAAGTAGTATTTATACTGAATTTGTGCACCAATTTCGATAAGACCAGAGATGGATGGATCAGCTTTGCACAACAACTTAGACATCCCTTGTTTAAAATTACTCATTAATTCCTCCATAGTAATATCCTTCTTACGCAATTCTGTCTCAAGGTATTCCTTGTTGTAACTAAGCATTACTACAAATATGAGAGAAGTCTTAATCGCAGTAACTTGCGCTAAAGAAATTGTGCTACTCATTTTCATCGGTAATTGTGGCGCTATATTATCTGCCACTTCTCTAACTCTTTTACATACATCAAATTTTATTAAATTTGGTCTACACTCATCTTTTGAAATTTTTTCAGCTAGTTTTGGGGGGAGATTCTGTTTTGAGTAAAATTCTTGTGTAGAGTTAGCAAAAGATGGAGCAGATCCAAAAGTTACTAACAATAATATAAAGGTACCAAAACATTTCTTGTTGAAAATAGTCGCGCAGAAATTGGTGAAACGCATCACCAGTATCAAAGAAAACTTTAGAAATTTACCCATGTGTCTCAACTCCGTTTTTTGTTATCAAATAGCCTGCGCTGGACTGGGTTTGTAACCCAGTCCACATGTTCATTTTCTTGTTTGAGTTTGGACTGAACTTGGAGGACGGGGTTACAAACCCCGTCCTGCGGGGGAAAATGATACGGAGTGGTAAATTTAAACTCCGCACACTCTTCATAAATTTTTAGAACAGCTTTAAGAAAATTTTTTAATCTCATAGAAAATTACTCATCAACCTTTGCTTTTTTCTTACTGCGCTTAAGAGCAAGCTTATAACCTATAAAGCCATGAAGAATGCCAATTGGTATGGTAAAAATAAGAGCGAATATACTGTCATCTAATGTCCGCGTTATTTGATCGGAGTGTAATAGCATTTCAGAAAGTATAGCCACCAGTATTCCGATAGGAAAAATCAATATTAACTCTCCACAAAGATAACCACCACCTCCTGCGATTATAATACTGAAAGGATCAATAAATTTTCCCAAAAAAAGGGCTAAAAAAGTTGTCATTATAAAAAATCTTCAAGTTACCTGCGCTGGACCGTGCTGGACTGGGTTTGTAACCCAGTCCACATGTTCATTTCCTTGTTTGAGTTTGGACTGAAGGTGAGGACGGGATTGCAAATCCCGTCCTGCGACGGGTTATTCGATTTGCTTGTTGGTTCTGATTTTATCTTCAATTGCCTTAAAATGTCTTTCTGCTTCGGTTTTCATGAAGGCGGATATCTCTTCGTCGCTTATTTGCTGGTTGTAGTTTTTTACTATTTTTCTATGCTGCGAATGCACGTTTGTTAAAAAGTAGCATTCTAAGGCAAATATTAGCTCCATTCGGCTTCCAAATCCAAAACCTGTAAAACCTTTTTTGTTAAAATGCTTGTATGAATAAGACATTGAAAAATTTTCGATAATTTCTCCCTTTTCTAATAAATCTTTAGCTTTTGTAAGAAAATTTTGAGCATCAACCTCAATAAATTGATTCGACAAAAGAGAAGGCCACGATCTTTTTTCCAAATAAAATTCATCAAACTTTTTACAAGTCGAAATAAATTTTTCATAAATTCTAACAACCGAATCATCAAAAATTGCCAAAACATTCCGCTTTGTTTTCAAGATCTCAACCAAGTTTTTTTCTGCCTTGAACTCACTTTTTAACAGCGCAATTTTTTTATCCAAATCACCATCTTCTTCAATTTCTTCACCTTTTGCGCCAGCAATCATAATTTCAAGCGAACGCACTAAATTTTTGGCGATATATTCAATAAAATTTTCAATCAAGCCGCCATCAGCTTGCCTTAAGGCGGAAAAATAATTTTCTTTATCTTCAGTTTTAACAATCACCGGCGGAAAGCCAAATTTCATCAAAATAAAATTCATCAAAACCCTTGCCATTCTGCCATTTCCATCGCCAAAAGGGTGAATTTTAATAAATCTGTAATGAAATTCTGCGGCTAAAAATATTGGATTAACATCTGCGCCATCAACTTCTTGACGATACCACGCCAATAAATCATTCATTTTTGCTGGCGTTTCTTCTGGCGTGGAAAAATAAAATATTTCACCAGTTTTAGTTTTAACGTGATTTGGGCGAGATTTATATTTTCCAACCTCAATGGTTATTCTTGTTGGCTGCCCATTGGAAGTTATTGCATCTACTTCGTAAGGCTCTTTAAGCAGCAAAAGATGAAGCTGGCGAATAAAATTTTCAGTGAGCGGAAATTCGCCTTTAACTATTTCTTCCACCCATTTTATCGCCTCGTTGTGACCAGTAATTTCAAAGTGATCTTTAAGTGGCTTTCCTTGTGCCGTAATGCCGTGCAAAATCAACATTCTGGTTTCACCAAATGTCAGCGAATTTCCCTCTAAGTGATTAGAATGGTAATTCCAATCAAGACGAAATTTTTGCATTATCTTGCCTTCGCGCTCTTGTGAAATTGGTCTTAATTTATCCAATTCTAACTTGAGATTTAAGGCGATTTTAAGCTGTTGCATGGAAAAATATTTTTGGTTTTGGGTTTTATGATATTTTTAACTTTAACGGCGATTTTGTTTTGTTGGTTTTGAAACTGAACATTAGGAGGGATTACAAACCCCGTCCTGCGGCGGGTCCTGCGTAAGGTAAGGATACATTTAAAATTTTTATGTTATCGATTTATAGAACTCGATTCCTAACTCTGTAATTCCAACTAACTCAGTGTCTTTATAGGAACTCGGATTGTGTCCTCCTACTGACATTCCAGCTTGAACTATAACTCCTGGCTTTAAACATCCCAATCTAAGTAAATTTCTTAGGGAGATTTCGCATTCTTTTTTCTCAATTTTGAGGTTGATAATGATTTTAGATCTATCAAACAAAGTAATGTCTTTTTGATCGCCAGACAACAAAAGCCATTCTTTGCAGATAGTATCAAGTATCAAAACATCTACCGGATTCATCTCCTCTAAAATAGAAACAAAATTGCGTGTGATTTTGCCACTAAAATTTGGATTGATAGCATTCGACAACATGTTGGACCATTTTGTATGAAGATTCTCATTATCTTCAACAGTTGCTGCTTCAATTAATGGAATTCCTAATTTTGGCGGAATTGGAACGGTAATTTTTATGCCTTTTTCTTTTAAATTCCTTTCGGTTTTGTCCTTCAGAGAAAAGAATCTTTCTATACGATAAAACTTTAGTTTATCTGACATCAGGCCAACTGAATCTTGCAACAAATCTCCAAACACTTCTTTTAAGAATCCTCCCGCGGCACTTATTGAATCTAAAGCTTTGCTACCAGTTTTAGCGCTTTCTTGAACTGCTTTTGAAGCTTCTTGAATTGTTTTTAGTTCTTCTGACATTTGAGATAGTTATGTAATTTGATTATTTGGAAATGACTTGCGCTGGACTGGGTTTGCAAACCCAGTCCACATGTTCATTTCCTTGTTTGAGTTTGGAATGAACGTTAGGACGGGATTGCAAATCCCGTCCTGCGGCTGGGATTATTTTTTACCTTTCGAATTTACTCGCGCGCCGATTCTTAGGCGCAGTGCGTTTAATTTGATAAACCCCGCCGCGTCTTTTTGGTCGTAGACTGAATCTTCTTCAAAAGTTACGTGCGCTTCGGAATATAAGCTTTTTGGTGATTGGCGTGAAACAACAGTTGCACTTCCTTTGTAAAGTTTAAGCGTCACAGTTCCTTCAACATTTTCTTGGCTTTTGTCGATTAGTGCTTGCAGCATTTCTCTTTCAGGCGCAAACCAGAAACCGTTGTAAATTAAGCTGGCATATTTCGGCATTAACTCATCTTTCAAATGCGCAGCTTCGCGGTCTAGCGTAATTGATTCCATAGCGCGGTGAGCAGTTAACAAAATTGTTCCACCCGGCGTTTCATAAACGCCTCTTGATTTCATTCCAACGAAACGATTTTCAACAAGGTCTAAACGGCCAATTCCGTTCGCTCCACCAAGTTCGTTTAATTTAGTTAGAATTGTAGCTGGCGACATTTTTTCACCGTTAATTCCAACTGCATCACCTTTTTTAAATTCAATTTCAATGATTGTAGCTTTGTCTGGAGCAGCTTCAGGGCTAACTGTTCTTTGGTAAACATATTCTGGAGCAGCTTGAGATGGATCTTCCAAAACTTTTCCTTCAGATGAAGTGTGAAGCAAATTTGCATCCACAGAATATGGCGCTTCGCCGCGTTTATCTTTGGCCACAGGAATTTGGTTTTTCTCAGCATAGTCAATCAACTTAGTGCGCGAGTTCAAATCCCACTGCCTCCAAGGTGCAATAATTTTGATGTCTGGTTTATTCGCATAATAAGAAAGTTCAAATCTTACTTGGTCATTTCCTTTGCCAGTTGCACCGTGGCAAACCGCATCAGCGCCCACCATATTAGCAATTTCAATTTGTCTTTTAGCAATTAATGGACGAGCAATTGAAGTTCCAAGCAAATAAACACCTTCATATAAAGTGTTAGCGCGAAACATTGGAAACACATAATCGCGCACAAATTCTTCACGCAGATCTTCAATAAAAATTTCTTTTACACCAAGATTTTGGGCTTTCAAGCGCGCTGGTTCAAGCTCTTCGCCTTGTCCTAAATCAGCAGTAAAAGTAACAACTTCACAGCCGTAATTTTCTTGCAACCATTTCAAGATTACAGATGTGTCTAAACCACCAGAATAAGCCAATACGACTTTTTTTATTTTTTTATTTTCCATTGAAAAATTTATGCTTGATTAATAAATTATTTTACGACTTGCTGTTTAGCTGCGAAACCACATAAGAAGCGGCTTCTTGGCCTTCTCAAAGGGGGCTAATTTTCAAACGAGAAAAATAAAAATGCAAATAAAAGAAATTGAAAGCCGCGAAGAAATTTCAGCTACGCTTGATGTCTTGTCGCAAATTTATGACAATTTAGATCACGAAACTTTCGTGAATGATATTTTGAATATGATGGAAAGAGGCTATAAAATGGCCGCAGTTTTTGAAGATTCTGAAATTGAAAATGGCCGCTGCATTGGAACTGTCGGAATTCGTATTACTCGCAAATTAAGCCACGGCAAAACAATCGAAATCGAAGATTTCATGATTGATCGCAAAAAACGCAATATCGGAGTTGGTAAAATTTTAATTCGCTGGGTTGAATGGCAAGCCGCAATTTTTTCTTGTCACAGCATCATCGGAAATCTTGAAACAAAAAGGCTGGAATCACAAAGAATCTTCTCACGAGAAAAATTTGTGATCGATGGTTTTTCATTTAAAAAACTCAGCTAAAAATATCGCAAATGCCAAGAAAACTCTCAAAAAAACGCTCAAAATTTAACTATTTTTTCCACAAATATTTAATCATTCCTCTTAAAATTTTAAGAGTTTCAATCTCCGATACTATTAAACAGGATGGCGTTGAACATGCTGGTTATCTAGCTTTCTTAAGCATACTTTCTTTTTTTCCTTTTTTAATTTTTCTAATTTCCATAGTCGGATTTTTCGGAGCTTCAGAAGAAGGAGTCAAAGCAATTCATTCTGTTTTATCCTCTGCACCAAAAGATGTAATTGATGCTCTAACTCCAAGAGTTAATGAAATTATTTCAGGGCCTCCACAAAGTTTTCTTACTCTGGCAATTATCGGCGTAATCTGGACTGCATCTTCTTCCGTAGAAGGATGTCGCACCATTCTTAACCGCGCTTATCGCATCCACTTCCCGCCACCTTATGCTTTGCGTAGATTGATCAGCATTTTAGAATTTTTTGTGGTAATTTTTATCATAGTTATCGGCATCGGTATGCTAATTTTTGTGCCAGTTATTTTGCGTGAAATTGAAGAAACTTTTTCTTTCAGCTTTAGAATCGATTATGACCTTTTTTACATTCGTCATTTCGTCCTTTTCTTCATTCTAATTGGCTCTACTTCTTTGCTTTATTACGCGCTGCCAAACGCCAAACAAAAAATTACCCAAACTTTACCTGGTTCAATATTAGCAGTAATTCTCTGGATCACTTTAGTTAATTCTTTCTCTCTTTATTTGGATAATTTTCATCAATTTAACTTAGTTTATGGATCACTCGCCGGCATCATAATTTCTCTGATGTTTTTCTATTTAATCAGCTTGGTTTTCATTTTAGGCGCCGAATTTAATTACCATTTTCATCGCATTTACCAAGTATTTTTAGGTAAGAAATGAGATTCCCTTTTTGGCCAGATTTCAAAGGCTATCGCAACATAGAATTAGGTCTGTCTCGCGTTTATGAATTGCTCGCAAGATTAGATAATCCTCAAGAAAGACTCCCACCCACAATTCACCTTGCAGGCACTAATGGCAAAGGCTCAACTCTTTCATTTTTAAGAGAAATTTTTGCAGCCTCAGGCTATTCAACTCACACTTACACCTCGCCTCATTTAGTAAATTTTAATGAAAGAATTACTTTAAATGGCTCGCAAATTTCTGATGAATTTTTGAATGAATGTTTGGCAGAATGCAAAAAGAAGGCCGAAAAATCTCCGCAAATTGATGTCACTTTTTTTGAAGGAATTACCGTTGCAGCTTTTTTAGCCTTTAGTCGTGTGAAGGCTGATGTGCTATTGCTTGAAACTGGAATGGGCGGCAGGCTTGATGCCACAAATATTTTGCCACAAGTTTTATGTTCCATCATCACGCCAATTGCTTTTGATCACATGGATTTTTTAGGAAATTCTCTCAAAAAAATCGCTTTTGAAAAAGCAGGAATCATTAAGAAAAATTGTCCTGTAATTATTGGCCGACAGAAAAAATCAGCGCTGCAAACCCTTGAAAATCAAGCTTTTGCTTTGGGTTCAAAAACTAAAATTTTTGCTAAAGATTGGAAAATAAAAAAAGAAAAAGACGGATTTTTGTTTAGTGGTTTTGATCAAGAAATTCATTTGCCACTTCCATCATTACTGGGCAATCATCAAATTGAAAATGCTGGCGCCGCAATTGCTGCGGCTTTGTTGTTACAAAAAAAATTTTCTATTTCTCACAATCACATTAAATCTGCATTAACCAAAACCTTCTGGCCTGCCCGTTTACAAAAAATCACTTCAGGAAAATTCTTTAAAAATTTACCAAAATCTTGCGAACTTTATCTAGATGGCAGCCATAATTTACAAGGATCTGCCACGATTGAGAAATTTTTAAAATCACAAAAAGACAAAAAAATCTTCGTCATCTTCGCCATGTTGCAAGACAAAGATTGTGCGGGATTTTTAAAGAAAATTTCTAAAAATTTAGATAAATTAATAGCAATAGAAATTCCAGACGAACCTAAGTCACGCAAGGCACAAGATGTTGTAGAAATTGCTAAAAATATTGTAATAAATGCAATTAACGCGACTAACTTAGATGAGGCTTTTAAGAAAATTTCATCCCTACAAAACTCAGACGAAAAATCCCTAATTTTAGTTTGCGGATCACTTTATTTGGCGGGAAGTTTTTTAGAGCAGAATCAAGAAATTAAGAAATTTTCCTAATAAAAAATGTGACAAGCTGCTTTACAACCATCTGTCATCTCGAACGCTAGTGAGAGATCTCATGATTTTATCCGTAAAGCCTCATGAGATTCTCACTAGCGTTCGAGATGAAAGTTCAACTTGTTGTATAAGGAATATTTACCTAAAAAATTCCCAAAAAAAAGACCCTGTCAAATTTACAGAGTCTTTTAATTTCTACGAATTATCTAAATTTTGGACCAGTCACCCAAATCACTAAAGATTTTCTCACACCTTTAGTTACGGGTGCTACTCGATGAATTAAAAAAGATGGGAAAAACAAAATTCTGCCTTTTTTCATCTCAACAGTTTTGGCATTTTCTTCTCTAGAAACATTAATTTGAAATTCTCCACCTTCAAAATCAACTCCCGGTTCGTTTAACAACATGCTTAAAGATAATTTGCGAATATCGCCATTTTGATTTAGAAATGTATCCATATGAAAATCATATTTACCACCTTCTTCAGCATGATATTCACCATATTGAATAGAGTCATATCCATTCAATTCAAAGTTGTAGAATGTATCATTTAAAGTATCGATCGCATTATTAAGCTTATCAAAAATCCAAGCTGTTTCATTATCGCGATTTAAAAAAGCTATTCTCGATTTTCTTATTTCACTTACAGCTGCCTCTGCCGACACAGTTGCCACTTTAGCTTCTTTTGCCGCACAATATGCAGCAATTCTATCAACTTCTTGATCGGTAAAAACACCATCCCAATTACAAGATTGGTGTAAAATATTTGATCTAGCTTTAGTGTTATTTCTTACTTGCCTATATAGCATTTTTGATAACTATCTAATAATATAATCTAAAAATTGTGCGATACAAAACACATCCGTAACTAAGCATACTGTGATGGGATTCCATTTTCTGATTGGTTCTTTCAAAAGTAATTTTCTCAAGATTCTTTTACTTCTACCTTTGCGAGCTTCTTCTTTAAGCCTCTTCTTTTCTTCTTTACTAATTAAAGGTTCTTTTGGAGTACATTTTCTTAAAACATAAAAATGCCAAGCAAAAAAACAAATTGCTAAGGCAGATAAAGTGATATCAATAAATTTTAAATCTATCGCCATTATCGCTTTATTAACGATGAAATAAGCAACTGCGTAACTTATCACAGCCCAGCGATAGATTAAAGTTTTAACCTCTTCTTCTCCTTTCAGAGCTTTTCTAAAAGATGTTTCGATATTATTAAAAGTATCTTTCATGGTTTAAGACTTATTGGTTTTTTCGTCACCTGGAAGAACATATTTTGTACCTTCCCAAGGCATTTCAAAATCAAAATTTCGGAATTCTTGCATCAATTTCACTGGTTCATAAACCACTCTTTTAGTGGTTTCGTCATAACGAACTTCTTTATATCCGGTAAGAGGAAAATCTTTACGCAAAGGATGTCCTTCAAAACCGTAATCTGTAAGAATGCGGCGCAAATCAGAATGACCAGTAAAAATAATTCCATACATATCAAAAGCTTCGCGTTCAAACCAACCAGCCGAATCAAAAACCGGAACAACTGTTGGCACTTCTTCATCCTTATACAAAGCAACTTTTACAGTGATGCGATTATTTAATTTCAAACTTAGAAGATTATAGATCACTTCAAAACGCGGGCTTCTAACACCAAGCATGTCGGCACCAAAAACATCTAACAAAACTTTGAAAGAAAGATTTTGATCATCACGCAAAAATTTTAAAAATTTTACGATATTTTCGCGCGCCACATAAATGATTAAATTATCAAATTTAATCGGCTCAACCATTGTCACATCGGCGAAATTTTCTTTGATGTAATTGGCTTGTAATTGAATATCTTGGATCATTTTATTTTAACTTAGTTTTGAAATTGAGCGGAAATTAACGATTAAATTTCCCAGTTCTTCGAATTTTTCTTTGTAATAATAACACGCCGTAAAGCAATGCTTCTGCTGTTGGAGGGCATCCTGGAACATATACATCAACCGGAACGATGCGATCACAGCCTCTAACCACTGAATAAGAATAGTGATAATATCCACCACCATTAGCGCAACTTCCCATCGAAATTACATAACGCGGTTCGGCCATTTGATCATAAACTTTACGAAGCGCTGGCGCCATTTTGTTAGTTAAAGTTCCTGCAACAATCATAACATCAGATTGGCGTGGGCTGGGGCGAAAAATCAAACCAAATCTATCAAGATCATAACGGCTGGCAGCAGTTTGCATCATTTCAACCGCACAGCAAGCAAGACCGAAAGTCATTGGCCAAAGTGAGCCAGTTCTTGCCCAATTCACAAGTTGATCAAGTTTTGCTACCACAAAACCACGATTGCTCATTTCATCAGCAGTTTGATTAAGAATGGCATCTTGATTTAAAAGGCCCAAAGAAGAATTTGTCATGTTTGATTGATATTAATTATTTATTTCCACCAGATTATTTCCACTCTAGAGCGCCGCGCTTCCATTCATAAATGAAGCCGACTGTAAGTAAGGTTAAGAAAACCATCATTGACCAAAATCCAAAAACACCGATCTTACCTAAAGACACTGCCCAAGGGAATAGAAAGGCAATTTCTAAGTCGAAAATAATGAATAAAATTGCTACTAAGTAAAATTGCACATCAAATTCATTACGAACTCTTCCCTCACCTTCAAAGCCGCATTCGTAAGATGACAGCTTTTGAGAGTCAGGTTTACCTTTAGAAAGAATGAAAGGAATGATTATAATAACGCAAGATAGGCCAATTGCGATAGCAAGAAAAAGCAGGATTGGTAGATATTGTGAAGAAAGTAGATCTGCGTTTAACGCAGAAACTGCAACACTTGAAACTGTTTCTGAAACACTCATTTATCTTACCCGACTTGTTGATTGTAATTTAAGAGGACTTGGATAGTTTTTTAGCAAACTAAATTAAGAAGGAAGTTAAAATAATTTTCTCTCAAATAAAATCAATTTAAAATTCACATAAATTAACATGACGACAGAAACATTTACGGCACTTGTTACGCCTTTCAAAAATGGTAAAATTGATGAGAAATCTTTAGAAAAATTAGTAGAATATCAGATCAAAAATGGTGTTAATGGAATAGTTCCTTGCGGCACAACTGGCGAGTCTCCAACGCTTACTCATGAAGAGCATAATTTGGTGATTGACCTCTGCGTAAAAATCTCTAACAAAAGAGTTAAAGTGATGGCAGGAACCGGATCAAACTCAACTTTAGAAGCTATTGCAATGACCAATCACGCTAAAGAAATTGGCGCTGATTCTTGTTTGATCGTTGCTCCTTACTATAATAAACCAACTCCTGAAGGAGTTTATCAGCACTACAAAGCGTTGAATGAATGCGACATTCCATTGATTATTTACAATATTCCCGGTCGTTCGGTGATTAATATTTCTGATGAAAATTTAGCGAGAATTTCTGAATTAAAAAATGTTGTTGGAATCAAAGATGCTACAGGCGACTTAGCTCGCGTGGCTTCTTTAAGACTTTTGGTGAAAAAAGATTTTGTTTATTTATCAGGTGAAGATGCTACAGTTGTGGGTTTTAACGCAATGGGCGGCAATGGTGTAATTTCAGTTACTTCAAATATTGCACCAAAATTAGTTAGCGATTTGCAAAATTTTTGCGCTGCTGGCAACTATAAAGCGGCACTCGAAATTCAAGATAAATTGACCTATCTTCACGCTGCAATGTTTTGCGAAACCAATCCAATTCCAATTAAATATGCTGCCAGCTTAATGGGTCTTTGCACTTATGAAATTCGTCTGCCATTGGTTGAACCGTCAACTGCGGCTAAAGCAAGAATTGAAAAAGAGATGAGAAAACTAAACTTAATTTAAGTTTATTGAACTCTTTCTTGTTGTGCTTCTTTAATTTTAAAAGCTACGATTGGTTCAAAAATTGGTTGTGGTCGTGGTCCTTCTCCTGCTTTTGTTTTTCTTGAGACTTGTTCTTTGTCAGCACTTTTATAAAATCCGTCAACCAAATCTCCATCAATTTTTAAAGCATCTTTAAATTTTTGTTGTTCATCTTCATTACCCAGTTTTGCAATAAATTCTTCAGAAAATTTACATCCATATAAATTATCAGGACCAAGTTTAGCTAGTTCTTTAGCCTGTTGCGGCGTACAAGTTTCGCCAAAAGTACAATTGGCAAATTTGTTTTTACTTGCAGCAATATCGCTAAAATTACAATCACCGTCAAATTCACAATTCGCAAAAGAATTTAAAAATGCTCGACCAAAATACACACCCCTAAAGCTGATTCGCATTTGTCTTTGATGGTCTTGAGGCATTTTAGAAAAAGCCTCTTGGTCTATTTCTGTTTTACCAACTTTCTTCTCAACTTTATCATTAAAACTTGCTTTAACGGCCTTCACCGCAACACCTATGGCAGAATATTCTGCCAGCTTATCTAGAAAATATGACTTATTTGTGCCTTCTTTATAGATAACATGTTTATCTACAAAATCTCGCAATTTTTCTTTGGCGGCTTCTTTCGCAGAAATGGCTTTGCCGTCTCCACCTTCTTTCACCAAAAATTCAGTACCAGATTCGGCCATTTCTTTGACCTTTGTTCTCAAACCTCCACCTATTTGTCTTTCGCTAACTTCTTTTTTTGATTCCTCTTTTGAATATTTAACAAATTCAGCTTTGATTTCTTCATCAGAAAATTTAGTGGAAGATTTTTTAGCTGTTGTTTTGGGATTTGCTGGAGTTTTTGCAGCAATAACTTTTGCTAAAACTGTCAACTCTTTCTCTAAATCTTCTAGCGATAATTTTACTGGTTGTGCGTCTCCAACTTTTTTTGTTATTAAGCCGTATTCAGGATTCGTAACTTCTAAGGCATCATTTGAATTAATGTTATAAGTCACAGTTTTGCTCTGTTTTGTGGCATATTGCAAAGCGCCATCTTTAACATTTATCTTAGCATCTTTAAAAAGTTTGATCAGCTTTTCTTTAAATTTAACTAGTCAAGACCCTTATTTTTAAACTGATCGAAATAATATCTATCACCAACACATTTTGTTAAAGAAGCAATAATGCCAGAATGCAAACCACAAATTCCATCTCCTCGCACTGATTGAAAAAGAGGGAAATTTGTTTTTACAGTTTGCAGTCCTGTCGCTTCACTAACTCCTCTATAATTTCCCGAATCTCCAACATATTTCTCAGCAGGAATTACTTTTAAGGCAGTTGCTCCCATTCCATCACCTTTTTCAGCAGCCAGCGCTGACTTTTCTTCATCACCCCATTTTCTGGCGAACCATTTATTTTCGATTAAGAGTTTTAGATTTTGCAAATCTTCCGATTCAGGATCTTGCTTTTCCAAAGTTTGAACTTCATCAAGCAAAAGATTCCTAACATAATTCTCGGCCTGCTTTATTTGATCACGAAAACCATTTATAGAAGCAGCCTCTATAAATCTTGTCTCTATTTCTTGCGTTGACAAAGGCTGATCAAGCTCGGGTGCAACTCCTTTATCACGCACATTAGACACAGCCCTTAAATTAGCTAGCTCTTCAATATTTATAATTTTTTTTCAGATTCAGCTATTTCTAATTTTTTTTGAGACAAAAATGCAATAAATCCACACATTGAACACTGCTTCCTGTTTCAGCTTCAAGCTCTACACCAGAATCAAAATCTCTAAAAACTTTCTTTAACTCAGCAATATTTAAAGGCATGTATCTTCGTTATTTAAATTTAAAATCACATTAGCAGTAATTACTTTCTAACCTTTACTTTCTAACCTTTCTAGGCAAAGCGAAGAATGTACTTTCAGTAATTCCATCCATATCAGAAACTATCACCTCTGAAATAGAAATTTCTTTAATTTTGTTAATCACATCTTGAACCAAAACTTCTGGTGCTGATGCGCCAGCAGTTAGGCCAATATTACTAACATTCTCAAACCATTTCACATCCAAATCTTCTACGCCATTAATCAAATAAGAAGGCAAACCATATTCTTCGCCAAGGTCGCGCAGGCGATTCGAATTTGAACTATTTTGTGCGCCAATCACCAATAAAATATCCACCATTTTAGAAAGACTGCGCACCGCATCTTGGCGATTTTGGGTGGCATAACAAATATCTTTAGTGGCAAGACCTTGCTGCATTTGCGGAAATCTTTTTTCTAAAATATCGGCAATTTTTTTGGTGTCATCCACACTCAAAGTGGTTTGAGTTACATAAGCAATTTTCTCAGCATTTTCTATTTTTACATTGCGCGCATCATCTTCATTGGTCACCAAAATCACTTCTTTTTTTACGCGTCCACTGGTGCCTTCAACTTCAGGATGGCCTTCATGTCCAATCAAAATAATTTCGTAATTTTCTTCTTCGTATTTTTTAGCTTCGCGATGCACCTTACTAACCAAAGGACAAGTTGCATCAATCACATCAAGACCGCGCTTTGTGGCATCTTCTTCCACCTTATCAGAAACGCCATGAGCCGAAAAAATTGTAATCGCGCCAACAGGAATTTGGTCAACTTCATCCACAAAAATTGCACCTTTTTTACGCAAAGATTCCACCACAAATTTATTATGCACAATTTCATGACGCACATAAACTGGAGGGCCAAATTTAGCGATGGCTTTTTCTACAGTTTCAATTGCTCGAGTAACACCAGCACAGAATCCGCGTGGCTTGGCAAGAATGATTTTCATTTGTTGAATAGTTAGTTATTTAAAATACCTAGTTTCAAAACCAACTCAGTGTCATTCCCGCGTAGGCGGGAATCCAGTGCGATTTTAAAGCGTGGAAGAAACTCACCTCTAGATTCCCGCCTACGCGTGAATGACACTGAGCTAGAGACCCGCCGAAATTTCACAAAATTTAGAATAATTTTTCACAATTTGTTTTTTGCTTTTCCAAAAAATTCTAAGTTTTTCTAAAATATTTTTCGAATATTTCAATTGCACTGCGATGGTTTCAAGCCTTTGTTTTAGCCTATTTGCCGAAGAAATATTTTCGCCGCTATCAAGATTAAAAACAGCCGTAATATTTACAGGATAAAATAAATATTTTTTGCCATCTGGTTTTTTTGTCGCCGCCAAAGCCATGTTCAGCTCATAATCCATGCAGTAGCGATTTTTCTCATTAAACTTAATCTGCTCAAAAATTTCTCTGCGATAATAAAAAGATTCTCCCGAACCAATTGGACAAAATTTGATCAAATTTCTTTTATCAATTCTAACTCCAGCGCTAGGTGAAAAGCTGTTAGAAGCACCAATACAATAATTGTTAAAATAGATTATATCGAAATTGGAATTAGCTTTAATGTAGTAATCCATTTCAGCAAAAAAGTTTTTATGCAAAAAATCATCAGCACCCAAAAAACCCACCAAATCTCCATTTGCATGCTTCAAGGCAATGTTTCTGGCCTGCGAAATTCCTGAATCTTTTTCTTTAATCCACTTAATAACTTCAGGAAATTTTTGCACAAAATCGGCAATAATTTCATGAGTTCCGTCAGTTGAAATATCGTCAATAATCAGCAATTCTTTATCGGCGTGGTTTTGCTCTAAAAAAGACTCCACCGCTTTTGCTAAATATTTTTTAGCATTAAAGACGGTGATGATGACGGAAATTTTCATGAAATTTTAGCTTTTTGCTCGGTTGACTATTTCGTTTGGGCTACATAATTTTGCGCCCACTTATATACCAAGGTTACTTGAAACTTAAACTTTTTTGCTTTGGTATATCGGGGTTCCCCACAAAGTGGGGCGCTGCCCATGCAGCGTAAAAATAAAAGAATAGGCTGAAGTCCAAAGGACTTTGGTATATTGCTGCAAAGCTAAGTTTTCCATTTCCTAAAATCAAAATAAAATATCGATGAGCGACTTAATCCCCTTTGATCAACGCGACGGCTATATATGGTATAATGGCGAATTTGTTGAATGGAAAAATGCCAAAGTTCATGTCTTAAATCATGGATTGCACTATGCTTCTTGCGTGTTTGAAGGCGAAAAAATTTATAACAAAAAAATCTTCAAATGTAATGAACATTCAGTTCGTTTGCATAAATCAGCCGAAATGTTGGGCTTCAAAATTCCTTACTCAGTTGAAGAATTAGACAGAATTAAAAAAGAAACTTCTGCTAAACAAAATATCGTTGATGGCTATATGCGCGCATTCGCTTGGCGTGGTTCTGAAAAAATGGCGATTTCTGCTCAAGGCAATAAAATTCACATTGCAATTGCTTGCTGGCCATGGCCTCCATACTACTCTGAAGAAGCACGCAGAGCTGGTCTGAAATTAAAATTCGCTAAATATAAAAGACCTTCTCCAGAAACCGCACCAGTGGCTGCCAAAGCTGCCGGCCTTTATATGATCTGCACTATCAGCAAACATGAAGCTGAAAATGAAGGTTATAATGACGCTTTGATGCTTGATTATCGAGGATATTTAGCTGAAGCCACAGGTGCCAATTTATTTTTGGTAATGAAAAATGGCGAATTGCACACTCCACTTCCAGATTGTTTCTTAAATGGAATCACTCGCCAAACTGTGATTGAAATTGCAAGATCTAGAGGAATTAAGGTTGTTGAAAGACATATTCAACCTGAAGAACTGGAAGATGCTGCAGATGTTTTCTTAACTGGAAGCGCTGCTGAAGTTACTAGAGTTGGCTCAATTGGAGATCAATATTTATATCCACAAGCTAGCCAAATGACGCTAGATTTGATGGATGCTTATCATGATTTGGTGAGAAGCTAAGTTCTATTCTAAGCGTGCCATCGCAACCCACGGCTGTCATCTCGAACTTTAGTGAGAGATGGCAGCGCTTGGGAAATTCCAGATAACACAAAAATCAACATGAAAGAAAAATATCTAAAATTCTTCGCGATATTTTTCCTCGGAATTTTCTGCAGTTTCATTTTCCAAACCATCGCTTCCGAACATAAAAACCCCAAACCAAATTACACAAAAACAGAGCCAAATTTTAAGCTATCATTTCACGGAACAGCCAATCCAATTGACGGCGATTCTATAAAAGTTAGTGATGACTCGGAAGTTAGAGAAGTAAGGCTTTTCGGCATTGACGCACCTGAATATCACCAAAATTGTTTCGACGCCAAAGACCAAGAATATGCTTGCGGAAAAATGTCACAAAAATTCTTAGTAAATTTAATCAATAACAAAGAAGTAATTTGTTATTATAGCGAAAAAGATGTTTATAATCGATATCTCGCTCAATGTGAATTAGCCGGAATTTCCATTAATCAAGAAATCCTAAAAAATGGCATGGCCATAATTTACGATTACACCCAAAGCAACTCTACAATGAAAGAGCTTGAAAAATCCGCATCAACTAACAAACTCGGCATCTGGCAAGGCAAATTCCAAAAACCCAAAGATTTCCGCAAAAGCCATCCTTATAAAAAAAATTAACGACATAATATCAGACTTTTTAGTCATTGCAAACCAATCGTTCCGTCATTGCGGAGCTAGATTTTCTTAGAGCTTTAGCTCTTAGAAAATCTTCATCCGCAATCTAAGCTTCTAACATGGATTGCGGATGAAGAATTTCTAAGAATCGCTTTGCACTTCCAAGAAATTCTAGCTCCGCAATGACGGAGGGTTTTGCAAAATTCTATAAAAATTGGAGAAATATTCTCTTGCAATAAAGCGATATTGGCTAGTATCTGTCTAGCTTTACAGATTTTTAATTAAAAAGATTTTGACAAAGAAAAAATGAAAAAACTACAAATCGCCATTATCGGCGCATCGGGCTATACGGGTGCCGAATTAATTCGTATTTTGCTGAATCACAAAAAAGTGAAAATCGCGGCGTTAGTTGCAAATAGCAATGCAGGACAGAAAATTGAGCAGCTTTATCCCCATTTAATTCGTTATAATTTGCCTGATCTTAAAAAAATTGAAGAAGTTGATTTCAGCAAAATCGATGTGGTTTTTGGTTGTTTGCCTCACACAACTTCGCAAGAAACTTTTAAAAAACTTCTGGCTGATGAAAAAAATTCTCACTTAAAAATTCTCGATCTTTCAGCCGATTTCCGTTTAGAAAATCCAGATGATTATCAAAAATGGTATAATCACGAACATACCGCGCAAAACCTTCAACCTCAGGCCGTTTACGGGTTAACCGAAATTCATCGTAACAAAATTAAGAAGTCGAATTTAATCGCTTGTCCGGGTTGCTATCCAACTTCAGCTTTGCTGCCTTTAATTCCACTTGTAGAAAATAATTTGATCTCAAAAGACAACATCATTATCGATTCCAAATCAGGAATCAGTGGCGCTGGTCGTTCAGTAAAACAAGGCAATTTATTTTGTGAAGTGAATGAATCGGTGAAAGCTTATTCAATTGGCAAACATCGCCATATTGGCGAGATTGAACAAGAACTTGGCAAAGCTTCTAAAGCCAAAATTGAAATTGATTTCACGCCACATTTGCTGCCAATTAATCGAGGAATTATCTCAACAATTTACGCCGATATTAATCCACAATTTTCAATTGAAGATGTTAAAAATTGTCTGAATACCAAATATGAAGACGAAGCTTTTGTGCAAATAATTGAAGGTGAGCCTAATATTAAAGATGTAGTTGGAACCAATTTCTGCCTGATCACAGCGCGAAAGGGGCGCACGCCAAATAAATTAATTTTAGTTTCTGTGATTGATAATTTATGCAAAGGAGCTTCGGGACAAGCTGTACAAAATATGAATATTATTTGCGGTTTTGATGAAGTTGAAGGGTTAGAATTAGCACCACTTTTTCCTTAATTAAAAATTTGACTCATGCCAAAATTTTCTTCTCCTAAAGCACAAGCTATTTACGAAAAATATCACAATGCTCCTTTTTACAATCATCTTATAAAAAATGGTCACAGCGATAAAGATGCTGTTAAAGGTTTTAGTGAATTAGAAAAATTGGTTTTTGAACAAAGAGCCCAACATTACGGATTTCAAAACACAGAATTCTATCAAAATCTTCTAGAAAATGGTGCATCTGGCGAAGAGATAGAGCATATGTACAAAACCTTACAAAAATTAAGCACCGAATTTAGAATCCAATTTTTGCAGAGATCAATTGCTGAAGAAGAAACAAATTTTGAAAGATTAAGTAAAAAATTGTCACCAAGTTTAGCCTCAACTACAACTTAAGATCGATCTGATTCCGATTCAGAAAACCCAGAAAGACGCATTACTAAATTAGAATCTTCCACAACAAAAATGAAAGAAAGAAGAAAACTTCAAAATCCTCCAGCCAAATCTCTTGGTTCGGTTTAAGTATGACCACTATATTTTCCACCATAACTTCTAATTTGTCGGCCGCAGTTTGCGTAATCAGAATCTCTGGTCCACAAGCAATTTTCTGCCTGCAAAGCCTTGGTATTAAAGCCGCGCCAGAGCATCAAAAAATCTCATTCTACAAAATTCGCGATCCAAAAAACTTCGAAATTATCGATGAAGTTTTAGTTTCTTTTTTCAAAGGCCCGCAAAGTTTTACGGGTGAAGATGTTGCCGAAATTTCAATTCACGCCTCACCTTTTATCACCAAAAAAATCTTCCAAATTTTAGGCGAAATTTCAGGTGTGAGACTTGCAGAGGCTGGAGAATTTTCTAAACGAGCTTTTTTAAATAATAAAATTGATTTGGTGCAAGCCGAAGCAATTCCTGATCTCATCGCTTCTGAAACTGAAGCACAACACAAGCAAGCACTGCGCCAACTACAAGGCGAACTTGGAAAAATTTATGAAGATTGGCGCTTTCGTTTAATTCAAACTTCAGCTCATTTAGAAGCTTATATCGATTTTCCTGATGATGATTTGCCGCAAAATATTATTGATAAAGTTGAATTGGATGTAAAAAATTTAAGCGCTGAAATTCAAAATCATTTAAGTGACCAAAAAATTGGCCAAAAAATTAAAGATGGTTTCAGCCTTGCAATTATTGGCGCGCCAAATGTTGGCAAATCTAGTTTGATAAATTTTTTAGCTAAAAGTGAAGTGGCAATTGTTTCGGAAATTGCTGGCACAACTCGCGATATTGTCGAAGTTCATTTGTCAATTGCAGGCATGGCTGTAAAAATTGCCGACACTGCAGGACTTCGTTTAGCGGAAGATGAAATTGAAAAAGAAGGAATTAAAAGAGCTTTGAAAAAAGCTGAAGATGCCGATTTAAAAATTTTTGTTTTGGCAGCCGAAAATCCAATTTTGCGTGACGAAGATAAAAATCTAATCGATAAAAATACTATAATTTTGCTCAACAAAATTGATTTAGCAGATGAACAAAAAATTCCAAAATGGGTTTTAGATTTAAATCCAATCACAATTTCTTTAGCCAATAAAATCAATACTTCCCAGCTTTTTAAAAAACTTGAAGAAAAGATTTTGGAAATTTTACCAAGCCAAAATTACCTGCAAAATTCTTCTTTAATTACACAAGAAAGATATCGAATTGCACTGAAATCTGCGGCAGAATTTTTAGATGAATTTTCTCTAACAAAAAATATCGAACTAGCTGCTGAAGATCTAAGATTAGCTGCTCGTGAAATTGGAAAAATTACCGGCAAAGTTGACATTGAGAATATTTTAGATGTAATATTTTCGAGCTTTTGTATCGGAAAATAACTTTTTTCCTAAGAAATACTATATAAAGAGGGAAAAGTTGTAGAAATAGCTCATCAATATAAGTAATCTGCTCTCCCCCCTCATTTACACAAAAAATTTAAAAAATTAAATCGTGCTTTTTTTCAGTTTACCACCATCAATCGGATCTTTAAGCATGACTGCGTCCGGTTTTGTTGGTGCGCATCCTGAACTGATAAGACATTTAGCCGAACATGTTTTGGTACATTCTGTATATAGTCACATTCGAGGAGGCCGTAAGGTTGGTGCGCCAAGACGCCAAAGAAGAAAAATCGCTAATCGCCGCCGCCGCTGGTTTGTAGATAACATCATCATGCATCACAAAAGATTACATGACAAAAATCGTCAAAGCGCTGTTGATGATATTCGCAAAAAAGCTTTAGAAAAAAGAGAAGCTTTGAAGAAAAAACCACAATCATTGCAACAAGCTTTAACTTCGAAAGATGATTCAACCAAATGGCGCGACAGAACTAACGGCTTTAAAGAACGCAGTATGTCGATGAGAGATCGTGTTGATTCAAGAAGACTTCGCGCTAGAAGCCGCTGGGCAAGTATTTCTACAGATGTTCCTTTTGGGGATTCGGGAGATGAAACTAAGCCGAATGATGCGGCGCAGAATTCAGAAAATAATTAAATTTATCTTAAGGAAATCTTAAGTAACTCCCCTCTTTTTACTCACAAAATATTTTTTGTTTGAGTGAGTTGTAATTGCTAAAGCAATTTATCAAGGAGGAAA